>NZ_DATMGA010000028.1:0-183508 GCF_035555955.1 Eoetvoesiella sp.
CGCATCGTGCTGCCGGCCGCGCTGCCCGAGATCCTCATCGGCTGCCGGGTGGGCGTGGTCATGGCGCTGATCGTCATGGTGTCGTCCGAGATGATCGCGCGCCAGGAGGGTGTGGGCAATCTGCTGTTCACCTCCATGGACATGGCCCAGTACGACTCGGTGTATGCCGTCATCCTGATCCTGGCCGTGATGGGGGTGGTATTGAACTGGCTGTTTGAACGAGTGCGCCGCCGCCTGACCCGCTGGGCCGAGTCGGGCGACGACGTGGCAATCAGGTAATGCAAAATAGGGAAATCATGCCGGAATCGACTCGCACCATGGCATTCCGCGACTTGCCGGGCAAGCAGGAAAACGGCTCTGCTTCCATCGGCAACGGCAAGCCGCCCGCCGCGCCCGTCTCGTCGCCCGGGCGCGGGCCGGGAAGGGGCGCGGCTGCCAGCCTGAAGCGTTTTCTGTCGCCGCTGCTGGTGCTGGTTCTGTGGGAGCTGGTGTGCCGCTTGGGCTGGATCGAACCGCAGTTGCTGCCCGCGCCCAGCTCGGTGATGGGCCGGCTGGTAGAGGCGGCTTCGGGCGCCGAGTTCTGGCACGATTTCGGCATTACGCTGTACCGTCTCGTCCTCAGTCTGTGCATCGCCATCGTCCTGGGCGTGGTGCTGGGCCTGACCGCGCAGTTGTCGCGCCTTAGCGCGGCCATGCTCGATGCCTTTGTGCGCCTGATCGCGCCCATCCCCAAAATCGCCTTATATCCGGCGCTTATCCTGATCCTGGGTTTCGAGAACTCATCCAAAGTGGCGCTGGTTGTCGCCGACGCCACCTTTCCGGTGCTCATGGCCACCTGGGCGGCGGCCCGCTCCGTCGACCAGAAGCTGATCTGGTCGGCGCGGGCGGCCGGCACCAGCCGCGCGAACTGCCTGTGGAAGGTCACCTTCCCGGCCATCGTTCCCACGGTGCTGGCCGGCGTGCGGGTATCGGGCGTCATTGCCTGCGTGGTGGTGTTCCTGGCCGAGATGATCGCTTCCACCGACGGCCTGGGCCACATGCTGACCGTGGCCGCGCGGGCCTACAAGACCGTGGACATGTTCGTGCCGCTGGTGTGGATCTGTGCCGTGGGCCTGGGGCTGAACGCCCTGATCGGCTATGTCCAGCGCAAGCTGGATCATGGAGGATAATACTGGCTTCAAGAAAAGGGAGCAGGAACATGAGTTTACCGAATGCCGAGGCGCTGCCGGACATTCAAGAAGATCAGCCGCCGCACGAACCCTGGCGCGCGTATCAAGGGCATGAAACCTTTTTCCCCTACCTGCTCAATCGAAGCACGGCGGCGCTGAACGCCGACTTCCAAGTCCTGCTGCGCGAGCACCGCATGACCCTGCTGCATTGGCGGGTGCTGGCGTTCCTCAGCGAAAACGACGGGCTGGGGGTCAGCGCCCTGGCCAATGTAACGGGTGTCGACCAGGCAACGCTGTCGCGCGCCTTGACCGTCATGGAAAAGGCCGGCTACATTGCGCGCCGATCCAGCACGGCCGACCATCGTGTGGTCGTCATCAAAATCCTGCCCGCCGGCAAAAAACAGTTCCACCTTGTGCTGCCTCCCGCCTGGGAGATCTACGAGCGCGCGGTACATGGCTTAAGCCAGCAAGAACAGGCGCTGCTGCACGATATGCTCAACCGCATCCGCGACAATATGACGAGGGCGGGCGGGCAATGACGCATCGTGTACCGGTTCGCGTGGCGGACAGAGATGCGTTCGATGCCATTATCGATGCGCGTTCGCCTTCCGAGTTCGCGCTGGACCACATTCCCGGCGCCATCAATTGCCCGGTGCTGGACGACGACGAACGCCGCATCGTGGGCACGCTGTATGTGCAGGTAGGGGCGTTCGAAGCCAAGCGCGTCGGCGGCGCCATGGTGGCCGCCAACCTGGCGCGCCATTTGCGCGAACGCTTTGCCGAATACCCGGCGAGCTGGCGGCCTTTGGTGTATTGCTGGCGCGGCGGAATGCGCAGCGCCAGCATGGTGACCTGGCTAAGAATGGTGGGCTGGGACG
This sequence comes from Eoetvoesiella sp., assembly GCF_035555955.1. Lineage (NCBI taxonomy): Bacteria > Pseudomonadati > Pseudomonadota > Betaproteobacteria > Burkholderiales > Alcaligenaceae > Eoetvoesiella > Eoetvoesiella sp. Next base: position 2,048 of record NZ_DATMGA010000028.1, read on the forward strand.
CCCAGCAACTGGCCGGCGGCTACAAAAGCTTTCGCCATTACGTCGTGGCGCAATTGGCGCAGCTGTGCCCCCGACTGAAGCTGCAGGTCGTATGCGGCGCCACGGGCAGCGCCAAGACCCGAATTTTGCAGGCGCTGGCTGCGAAAGGCCGGCAGATCCTCGACCTGGAGCACTGCGCCAGCCACAAGGGCTCGCTGCTGGGCGCTTTGCCGGGGGTTGAACAGCCGTCGCAAAAGCGGTTCGAAACATTGATCGTCAGCGCGCTGGACGGCATGGACCTGGAGCGCACCATCTACGTCGAGGGCGAGAGCGCCCGCATCGGCCGGCTGACCGTGCCGGTGCCGCTAATACAGCGGATGCGCGCCTCACCCTGCATCGAGATCCAGGCCACGCCCCAGGCGCGCCTGGAGTACCTGCTGCACGACTATGCCTATCTGGGCGACGACGCCGACGCCCTGGCCGACCGCCTGGGTATGCTCAAGCAATTGCAGGGCGGCGAGACCGTGCAGCGCTGGCAGCAATGGGCGCACGAAGGTAATTTGCCCCTGCTGTTCGACGAGCTCATCAGCCGGCACTACGACCCTCATTACCAGCGCTCCCAGGCCCGCAACTTCCATGCCTGGGAACAAAGGCGAGCCATCCAGACGGACGACCTGTCCGAACAAGGCATCGCCGCCATCGCCCAGGCCGTCATCGACCTGGACTAGGCGGGGTATTAATCAAGCTTCGGCCTGCCGGGCGGCGTTGACTGCCTCCTTGGTGTCGTGCGGGGCTCCGTTGAAGTACAGGTTGAGCAGCACCGCCGCCACCGAAGTAAGCAAGATGCCCGACTCGATAAGCGGATGAATGGCGTGGGGCATCCATTGGCGGAAGTTGGGCGCCACCATGGGGATCATGCCGACGCCGATGGAAATGGCGACGATCATGGCGTTGTGGCGGTTGGTCTTGAAGTCGACGTTGGCCAGAATGCGTATGCCCGTGGCGATGACCATGCCGAACATGACGATGCCCGCGCCGCCCAGCACGACCGTGGGCAGGGATTCGACCAGGGCCGCCAGCTTGGGCAACAGGCCCAGAATGACCAGGATGATGCCGCCGGCCACGCACACGAAGCGGCTGCGCACGCCGGTAACCGCCACCAGGCCCACGTTTTGCGAAAAGCTGGTGTAGGGGAAGGTGTTGAAGATGCCGCCGATAAGCGTGCCCAGGCCGTCGGTGCGCAGGCCGCGGGCCAGGTCTTTTTGGTCGATTTTCTTGCCCGTCATTTCGCCCAGGGCCAGGAACATGCCGGTGGACTCGATCATGACCACGATCATGACCAGGGTCATGGTAATGATGGAGACGGGCTCGAAGATAGGCATGCCGAAATGGAAGGGCAGGACGATATCGACCCACTGCGCCTTGGCCACTTTTTCGAAGGTCATGATGCCCATGGCCGAAGCCACGATGGCGCCGATGACGATGCCCAGCAGCACGGCGATATTGGCGAAGAAGCCCTTGGCGTACTTGGCGATGATAAGAATGGAAGCCAGCACGATGGCGGCGATGCCCAGGCCGGTAAGGTCGGCGTAGCGGGGGTTGGGCACCGAGGGCAGGATGGACAGGCCCTTGGGAATGGCGGGTATGGGCGAGCCCGGCGCGCCGGCCGCCGCCGCGGCGCTGGACAGCCACTTGGCGTATTCGGGGTTGACCACGCTGGGCGCGGTGGGGCCGAACGGGTTGCCGAAGATCCAGTTTATGCCCACCCGCATAAGCGTAATGCCGATGATCGCGATGATGGTGCCGGTAACCAGCGGCGGAAAGAACCGCAGCATGCGGCTGACCAACGGCGCGATGATGATGGAGATGATACCGGCCGCGATGATGGTGCCGAATAGCAGTTGCGCGCCTTCGTGGCCCTGGGTGGAGCGGGCGATGGCCACCATGGGGCCCACCGCCGCGAAGGTGACGCCCATCATGACCGGCAGCCTGATGCCGAACCATTGCGTCACGCCGAACGACTGGATAAAGGTAACGATGCCGCAGCAGAACAGGTCGGCCGAGATAAGCATGGTGACTTCCTCGGCGCTGAGGCCCAGCGCGCGGCCTACGATAAGCGGCACCGCAATGGCGCCGGCGTACATGACCAGCACGTGCTGCAGGCCAAGCACTGTTAGTTTTCCGTTGGTTAGCCGTTCGTCGACGGGCGGGACAGGCTGTGTCATGCAAGATCTCCTGGGGAGTTGATGAAGGTGTTGCCAACCGCTATTTGTAACGAAAACAATTGCCCTGGTTACCCGCACTGTATAGAGCCGAATCGGGTTTTTATATAGCGGAAAACCCGGTAATGGCTATGTGGGGCCATATGGCCCGCGCCTGGGCGGGCTGGCATGGCGGATGACTGTAGGCGAGCGTATGCGGCGGGCGCCGCCAGCCAGGCCGCTGTGCAAGGTAAAATGCGGAATCGCAACTTTTGGCCCGCTGCGGGGCCGCGCAAGCAAACAATTATGAAAATTCTGATCACCGGCGGAGCCGGATTCATTGGGTCGGCCCTGGTGCGCCACGTTATCGCCGACACGGCCGATTCGGTCGTCAATGTCGATAAACTCACGTACGCGGGCAATCTGGAGTCGCTGGAGGCGGTGGCCGGCAACCCCCGGTATGCCTTCGAGCAGGTGGATATCTGCGACCGCGCGGCCCTGGATCGCGTGTTCGCCCAGCACCGGCCCGATGCGGTCATGCACCTGGCGGCCGAATCGCACGTGGATCGTTCCATCGACGGGCCGGCGGCGTTCATTGAAACCAATATCGTCGGCACCTATACCTTGCTGGAAGCCGCCCGCCAGTATTGGCAGGGCCTGGACGAGCCGCGCAAGGGCGCGTTCCGCTTCCACCATATTTCCACCGACGAAGTCTACGGCGATCTGGAAGGCCCCGAAGACCTGTTCACCGAAACCACCCCTTATGCGCCCAGCTCGCCGTATTCGGCCAGCAAGGCCAGTTCCGACCACCTGGTGCGCGCCTGGCGCCGCACCTACGGCCTGCCTACGCTGGTCACCAACTGCTCCAACAACTACGGCCCCTATCATTTTCCCGAAAAGCTCATCCCGTTGGTCATCCTCAATGCGCTGGAGGGCAAGCCCCTGCCTGTTTACGGCAAAGGCAACCAGGTGCGCGACTGGCTGTTCGTGGAAGACCACGCCCGTGCGCTGTACACCGTGATCACCCGGGGCGAAATCGGTGAAACCTACAATATCGGCGGGCATAACGAAAAGCAGAACCTGCAGGTGGTACACGCCATTTGCGATTTGCTGGACGAACTGCATCCGCAAAGCCGGCCGGTCGGCGGCGATGGGCAGCCGGCTTCGCACCGGGCCTTGATCACCTTCGTCACCGACCGTCCCGGCCACGATCTGCGCTACGCCATCGATGCCGCCAAGATCGGCCGAGAACTGGGCTGGACGCCGCAGGAAACCTTCGAATCGGGCCTGCGCAAAACCGTGCAATGGTATTTGTCCAACCTGGATTGGTGCCGTCATGTGCAAGACGGCAGCTATCAGCGGGAAAGGCTGGGGGTCAAGAGCTGACCGTCGCGTCATCCATAAGCTGTTGCGTAGGTGGCGTCGGTGGGAGGCGGTGCGTTGGGCCACTCGCCGCATAGGCTTTAGGCGGGCGCTTCGTCGTATCGATGGATACGAGCCAGAACATCGGCCATCGAGCTTTTAGCGATCTCGGTGTCGTAACGGGCCTGTCCTCGCAGCCAGTAGCCGTCAGACAAGCCAAAATAGCGGCACAAGCGCAAGTCGGTATCGGCTGTGACCGAGCGCTTGCCGTGAACGATTTCGTTGATGCGTCGGGCCGGCACTTCGATAGCCTTGGCCAAGGCGTACTGGCTGATGCCCAATGGCTTCAGAAACTCTTCCAAAAGAACTTCGCCAGGATGAATGGGCTGTAAATCGGACATTCTATTTTCTCTCAATGATAATCGACGATTTCCACATCTGTGGCGTTGCCACCATGGAATCGGAAACACAGGCGCCATTGGTCATTGATGCGAATACTGTATTGGCCAGCTCGACGGCCTTTCAAAAGCTCAAGCCGATTACTCGGCGGAACTCGCAAATCGTCAATCCTGCCCGCCCAGTCCAGTTGTTCGAGTTTGCGTCGAGCTACGCGTTCGATATTTGCGAAACGAGCGACGCGTGTACGATTGAACAGTGCTTCAGTATCGGAACAGGAGAAGGATAGAATCATAATAACGCAGTACGTTAATAACGACAAACGTTATTAACATGATTTGGCCTAATCAGAGAAACATTCATCGGAAGCGTTGACCTTTCATTATTGGCCATCGCGCATAGCAATTAAAGAGGGCATAGGCCATTCTTATCTCATGCCCTGATCGATTCCGGCATAGGACAAAACCCGCATATCTTTACTCGGTATGCCCTCATAAAGTTCCTTGGAAATCTTCGTTCCCAGCCTGAATACCCATCCCTAGAATAAACAGCTCCTACTGCTTAGTGCGATGTAAAGGGGAAGGTTTCATGGGTATATCGAGATTGACGAGGCTTGAGCCTTACGGTTCCGACGCGGGGCGCGAATACGAGGCCGATGTGCTGGTCATCGGCGGCGGCCCGGCCGGCGCGTGGGCCGCCATCAGCGCGGCGGCCAACAAGGCGCGCGTGGTGCTGGCCGACAAAGGTTTTTGCGGCACTTCGGGCGCCACGGCGCCTTCGGGCACGGGTGTCTGGTACGTGGAGCCCGACGCGCAAACCAGGGAAAAGGCCAAGGCCGACCGCTACAAGATGGGCGGAGAACTGGCCGAGCATGCGTGGATGGACAGGGTGCTGGAGCAAACCTGGACCAATATCCACCAGTTGGCCGAATGGGGCTATCCGTTTCCGGCCGACGCCATGGGGAATTCACAGCGCACGTCGCTGCAAGGGCCCGAATACATGCGTTTGATGCGCAAGCAGGTCAAGGCCGCCGGCGTGCGCATCCTGGATCACAGCCCCGCGCTGGAGCTGCTGGTAAATGAAGACGGATCGGTGGGTGGCGCTACTGGCGTCAATCGATTGACCGGGCAAACCTGGGCAGTGCGCGCCGGCGCCGTCATCATGGCCACGGGCGGCTGTGCTTTCCTGAGCCGTGCGCTGGGCTGCAATGTCCTGACCGGCGACGGCCAACTCATGGCCGCCGAGGCCGGCGCCGAGTTGTCGGGCATGGAGTTCTCCAACGCCTACGGCATGGGTCCGGCGTTTTCCTCGGTGACGAAATCCCTGTTCTACAGCTGGGCCAACTTCTATTACGCCGACGGTACACTGATAGAAGGCGCGGGCTCGCATCGCGGGCGCGGCATCGTCGCGCAGACGCTGCAGTCGCAGCCGGTGTTTGCCCGCCTGGATCGCGCTGACGAGCAGATCCGGGCCTGGATGCGCACGGCGCAGCCGAACTTCTTCGTATCGTTCGACCGCCGGAACATCGACCCCTTCACCCAGTTCTTTCCCGTCACCTTGCGCCTGGAAGGCACGGTGCGCGGCACGGGCGGCCTGAATATCGTGGATGAGAACTGCGCCACGAACGTGCCGGGGCTTTACGCCGTAGGCGACGCCGCGACGCGCGAGCTCATTTGCGGCGGCTTTACCGGCGGCGGCAGCCACAATGCGGCCTGGGCGCTGTCGTCGGGCTTCTGGGCCGGCGCGGGCGCGGCCGACTACGGGCGGCGGGCCGCCAAGTCATTTGCCAAGCGGCAGTTATGGCATGCCGGCCGCACGGGTTTGCATGACAATGGCGGGCGGTCCTGGGACCCTGAAGAGGTCATCAAGTCGGTCCAGGCCGAAGTGTTTCCTTACGAGAAGAACTGGACGCGCCAGGGCGACGCCCTGGAGGGCGCCTTGCTGCGCCTGGATACCCTGTGGCACCGCATAAGCCGGGGCACCGCGGCAGGCAGCGCCAGCGCCACGGTGCGGGCCCGCGAAGCCGCGGCCATGCTGGCGACTTCCCGCTGGATGTACCGCAGCGCCCTGGCCCGCACCGAAACGCGCGGTATGCATCGGCGCAGCGATCATGCCGCCCCGGATCCTTCGCAGCGGCATCGCATCATCAGCGCTGGGCTGGACGAGGTCTGGATCGACAAGAAGCAGGTTCTCGACCAGCCTTCGGGCACGGCGGGCACGGAACGCAACGCTGCAGCAGCCAAGCCGGGAGGCGGCCGTGCCGCCCCGGAGCGCAGCATCGCCGCCGCGCACAAGGCCGCTGCTTCAGACACCACAACCCAACTGGAGGCCGCATGATCGAAATCGTCAGCGCCGAGCGATGCACCGCCTGCAATATCTGCGTGCATGTTTGCCCCACCAACGTCTTCGACATCGTCAAGGATCAGCCGCCGCGCATTGCGCGCCAGGCCGATTGCCAGACCTGCTTCATGTGCGAGCTGTATTGCCCTGAAGACGCCTTGTTTGTGGCGCCTGTGGCCGATGCGCCGATTGCCGTGGAAGAAAACGACGCCGGGGTTCAGGCCCTGATGGGCAGCTACAAACGATCGATCGGCTGGGGCAAGGGGCTGCAGCCCACGGCGGGCAAGGACCATAGTTTCGAACTTCTTTCCAGGACGCATTGATGAGTACATCGAATTCCTTTCACATGACACGCCGCCGCCTGCTGCAGGGGGCGCTGGCGGCCGGCGCGGGCCTGGCGTTTCCGCAATGGTCGCGCGCCCAGCAGGGCGGCGGCAGAACCTTGCAGCTAGGCTATATTGGCCCTTCCAGGAACCTGGTGAACCCGACCGGATGGTCTTTGGCCAGCGGCGGCCTGACGCGCGAAATCGCGGCCCTGGGCTACACCGGCGTTACCACCCATATGTTTCTCAACGGCCCCGACCTGAACGAAGCGTTTTTCTCCGGGGCGCTGGATGTCGGCATCTATGGCGATACGCCTTCCACGGTTGCCAAGTCGCGCGGGCTGGACGCCAGGCTTGTCGGCTTCGACCAGGTAGGCCTGGACGCGTGGCTGCTGACGCCGCGCGGCGGCGGCGTGACCAGCGTCAAGGATCTGGAAGGCAAGACCGTGGCGGTGGCGCTGGGCTCGTACATGCATCGCTATGTGCTTGGCCTGCTCAAGGAAGCCGGCATTCTCAAGACCACCAATGTCGTCTACATGCTGCCGCGCGACGGCGCGCCCGCGCTGGAGAAGAAATCCATCGCCGCCTTCGCCGCCCCGATCGACAACGGCCCCTTGTTGATCGCCAAAGGCTTTCCGGTCCTCGACCAGGCCAGTTGGCATCCCGGCCTGGCGGGTTCCTCGTTGATCCAGGTTTCCGGGCCGGCTCTGCAGCGTACCCCCGGGCTTCCCGCCGCGCTGCTGCGATCGCGGCAGGCCGCCATCAAGGAGATCCAGGCAGATCCCGAAAAATACTATGCCTTCCACGCCAAGGCCAGCGGTTACCCGCTGGAGGTGATCAAGGCTTCCCGCTCGATTTCCCAGTTTCCGCTGGAGGCCTACCCGGCCGACGGCATAAAGCTGCTGAACCAGGTCGAATCGTTCCTGCTTGAGCAAAAGCTCATACGCAAGCCGGTGGACATTGCGCAATGGCAAGTGCAAGGGTTGTAGCTTATGGAAACGCCACGCATCGAAAAGCGCATCCTGGCCCGCATCGCCCCGTGGCTGCTGCCCGTGGGTTTGCTGCTGGCATGGCAACTGGCGGTGGAAACCGGCCTGTTGTCCACCCACATCCTGCCGGCTCCGACCAGCGTGCTGGCCACCGGCTGGTCCATGACCTTGTCCGGCGAAATCTGGGAAAACCTGACCATCAGCGCCTATCGCGCTGCCGCCGGCTTTGCCATCGGGGGCGGGCTGGGGCTGCTGCTGGGCCTGATAACCGGCCTGTCGCGCTGGAACGAGCTGTTTCTGGACAGCACCGTGCAGATGGTACGCAACATTCCCCACCTGGCGCTCATACCTTTGGTCATCGTGTGGTTCGGCATCGGCGAAAGCGCCAAGATATTCCTCGTGGCGCTGGGCACGGTGTTTCCGGTGTACATCAACACCTACTACGGCATCCGACACCTGGATGCCGGCCTTATCGAAATGGCGCGCAGCTACGGGCTTTCGGGCTGGGCGCTGTTCCGCCACGCGATATTGCCGGGAGCGCTGCCCTCCATCCTGGTGGGCGTGCGGTTTTCGCTGGGGCTGATGTGGCTGACGCTGATCGTGGCCGAAACCATCTCGGCCAATGCCGGCATCGGCTATCTGGCCATGAATGCGCGCGAATTCATGCAGACCGATGTCATCGTCTTCGCCATTCTTACCTACGCACTGCTTGGCAAGCTGGCCGACCTTGCTGCGCGCGGCCTGGAGCGCCACTGGCTCAAGTGGCATCCGAACTTCCAGTTTTCAAAGGCGCCGGCGTGAATGGTAGCCGACTGATCTGGCCATAGCTTAAATCTTCAAGGACTTCATCATGACCCAAGCTGCCCGCGGTTTACCCATAACGCTCAAGGGTGTGCAAAAACAGTTCGGCGCCCGGATCGTCCTGCGCGACCTGGACCTGGCCATACCCGCCGGCCAGTTCGTGGCGGTGGTGGGACGCAGCGGCTGCGGCAAAAGCACCTTGTTGCGCCTGCTTGCCGGGCTGGAAACCGCAACCGCCGGTGCGTTGCAAGCCGGGCGGAGTCAAGGCTTGAGCGTCGTTGCACCGGCCGGCGACCTTCGTGACCGTTCTTTCTCGCCCATTGAGCTTGAGCAAGGTCTTCAAGCCGTTCGCGAGGATATCCGGCTCATGTTCCAGGATTCGCGTCTACTGCCCTGGAAATCCGTCATCGACAATGTCGGCTTGGGCCTGAAGGGAAACTGGCGCCTGCAGGCGTACGAGGCTTTGGAGGCCGTGGGCCTGCGGGACCGCGCCCACGAGTGGCCCGCCGCGCTTTCCGGCGGCCAGCGGCAACGCGTGGCCTTGGCCCGCGCCTTGATCCACCGGCCGCGTCTGTTGCTGCTGGACGAGCCGCTGGGCGCCCTGGACGCGCTGACCCGCATAGAAATGCAGCAACTGATCGAAAAGCTGTGGCGCCAGCACGGCTTTACGGTATTGCTGGTAACACACGATGTCAGTGAAGCCGTATCCGTGGCCGATCGCGTCATCCTCATCGAGGAAGGCCGGATAGGCCTGGACTTGCTCGTGGAAGCCGCTCACCCCCGCGTGCGCGGTTCCGCCCGCTTGGCCGCCCTGGAAGCCCAGGTGCTCAACCGCGTTCTCAACCAGCCGCAATCGGCCGCCAACACCGACCCCTTTCCGGCACCCCGGCCCTTCAAGCCGCTTAGAGCGGTCAAGACTATGGGCGAAAGGGTGAAAAGAAGGGCTGTGGTCGGTGACTCGATTTGATGGGAGGCCTTTTCTCGAGGGCTTCCATGGCGGAGGCTTTACGAGGATTTCTTATGGCCCTTGCTCCGAAACTTAGTCCTGCCGCGCCGTGCCGGCCATGGCCATCGACTCGATCCGCCGGAAGTCCAGTTCTTGCAGGGCCTTGTGCACTTCATTGAAGAAGCGTGAGCAGTCGGCATGCAATGGCGCATGCGTCCTTAGCCAGTCTTCAATGTCGCTAAGCTGGCCGCCCTGGGCCAATCGGGCAAGATTCTCGCATATCGGTGCGGGCGGCATGGGCATTGCGGCGCCGTCGGCGCCTTTCGAAAGGCCGGGAGCATCGGGAACCTGCACCACCTTGTCCAGCACGACAGTTTCGCTTGCAAGCGGCTTGACTGCGATGCTGAAGCTGAAACAACTGCCTTGGCCGGGCGAGCTGTCGAGCTGCAGCTGCCCGCCCATGTTCTTGACAATGTTTTGGGCTATGTAAAGCCCCAGCCCGGCGCTGCCGGCGTGGGCGTGGATTTGGGCGAAGGCGTTGAATATGGTTGTTTGCGCCTCGGGGTCGACGCCGACGCCCGAGTCGCCAACGGCGAACCCGAGTATGGCTTCGCCGTTGTCATAGCTGGCGCTTACGGTCAGCCGGATATAGCCGTCATGGGTGAATTTGGCGGCGTTCGAGATGAGATTCAGCAAGACCTGCTGCAAGCGCCGGGGATCGGCCAGAACCTGGGCGGGCAGCGGTGCAAGGGCTTCGAATTCGAAGCGGTTGTTCTGCTGGCGGCTTAAACTGCGGGCGTGGTGAATCACGTCGTCCAGCAAGGCGGGCAGCGATACGGGCTCGAGCTGTATGTTCAGCGGCTGCAGCTCGTGCTTGGCATATTCCATGATCTCGTCGATCAGGGTCAATTGATAGCTGGCGCTGCGCTCGATGGCGCGCAGGTGCCGGGTTTGTTCCGGCGTTCCCGTCTCGCTCAGCATCCGGGTGTAGCCCAGAATGGTCGCCAGCGGCGCGCGCAGGTCGTGGCTGATATAGCTTAGCGTCTCGCTTGCCGGCTGGCGTCCCGCGCCACTGCCGGCGGCCTGCGCCACCTGGCGCATGCGCTCCAGGCACATGATCACGAAGGCCGTGGTTCCGATAATAGGCAGTACGACCGCCAGCAGCGGCGTAGCCCTGTTCATCCAGTTCGAGTTGTCCATGATGTGAAAGTCCGAACTGAAGTCTATCTGGCTGTAGTACAGGGCACGCAGCACCGTAAACGCGATCACTCCGCCGAAGATTCCCAGGAGCACCTGCCGGCCCATCGAGGCGTCGCGCGCGGCCTGGGCCTTCAGCGTCAAGGCGCCGCCGCCCATGCTTACAAGCCAGGCCGCCGCCACCAGCATGATGCGCACCTTGATGTCCGGCTGGACGATCAAGAACCAGAATACGCCGACGGTGGCCGCCATGGGGGCAAGCAGCAGCAATGGCAGTCTGGAGGGGTATTCGTAGTATTCGCGCAGCGCATGCCAGTAGACGGCCAGGCCCAGCAGAATGAGGCCGTTGGCGGGTGTCAACGTGATTTTGGTGGGCAGATAGGGCGTAAACACGAATATGAAGCACCCGCCGGCGATAAGCAGCGAGCCGATCAGCCAGATGATCGCCGCGCGCCGCAGGGCTGGCGGAAAATGGCGGCGCACCAGGCTCAGCACCGCGCCGTTGGCCAGCATCATCAGCGAGGCGATCAGAAGAGATGTTGCTGAATCCATGTTTGGCTAATTCCGTTTCTATCTCTTGAAGGCGTGCTGTGCCGGTTTCGTTTGTCTTGCGTGATGCTTGCGCTTCGCCCTTCGCGTTCACGCATGGTCTGGAAACGGAATAAGCCGTTATCAAGTTGGAGGGTGCCGGCGTTTTATCACACTTTGGCCGTCATTTTCCATTTTTTCCGAACGTCGTTATCCAATGCCGGGTCGAAGCGTCGTGGGGCCGGGCTTTGCCTGAAGGCGAATTTGCACCCGAAAGCTCCTGGGTGATTCCCTTGGCCAGCACCTTCCCGTATTCCACCCCCCACTGGTCGAAAGGGTTGATGCCCCATACCACGCCCTGTACGAACACCTTGTGCTCGTACAGCGCCAGCAGGGCGCCCAGCGTATAGGGTGAAAGCCTGGGCAGTACGATGAGGCTGGAAGGGCGGCCGCCCGTGTGCACGCGGTGGCGGGCCAGCCATGGCGCCCGTTCGCTGTCCACGCCGGCGTCCAGGCATTCGCGCAGGGCGTCCTCGTAGGTTTTGCCGTTGAGCAGCGCCTCGCGCTGGGCCAGGCAATTGGCCAGCAGGCTGGTGTGGTGGTCGGGCCATTTGTGATCGGCCTGCTGGCACACGATGAAGTCCACCGGCGCGCCGTCGCTGCCCTGGTGCAGCCACTGAAAAAACGTATGCTGCGCATCCGTGCCCGGCATGCCCCACACCACCGGCCCCGTGGGCACGGTTACCGGGTTGCCCGCCCGGTCCACCGATTTGCCCAGCGATTCCATGTCCAGCTGTTGCAGATACGGCACCAAATGGGACAGCCGGAAATCATACGGGGCGATATTCAGCGAACCATAGCCCAGCACGCTGCGGTTGGCGATGCCAGCCATGGCCATTTGAACCGGCGCGTTGCGTTCGAACGGGGCTTGGGCGAAATGCGTGTCCATGGCCGCCGCGCCCGCCTGCATGCCGGCCACCACGTCGGTGCCCACCGCCAGCGCGGTGGTGAGGCTGACCGCCGACCACAGGGAAAAACGCCCGCCCACCCAGTCCCACAGTTTGAAGACGTGCGCCTGCGGCACGCCCCAGGCCTGGGCCAGATCCGGCCGGGCGGTAATGGCCGCCATGTGCTCACAGGGATTTTCCAGGCCGGCTGCCGCCAGCCACTCGCGCGCGCGCTGCCCGTTTTGCAGGGTCTCGGCCGTGGTGAACGACTTGGAAGCCAGCACCACCAGGGTTTCGCGCGGATCCAGCCCCGCCAGCGCGCCTTCCATGGCGTGGCCGTCGATATTGGCGGCGAAGCGCACCTGGCGCCATGCGCCCGCATAGCCGAACGCATTGATGGCCAGCCGCACGCCCCAGTCGCTGCCGCCGATGCCGATATGCACGATATTGCGCCAGTGCCGCTCGGAGTCGGCCTTGCGCACAAATTCGTTCATGCGCTGGCGCTCGGCCGCCACTTCGCCCACCGGCGCGGGCGCCCGCAGCGCCGTGTGCCAGGCCGCCCGGTTCTCGGTAACGTTGGAGATTTCGCCGGCAAGCAATTGGCCGCGCAGCTCGTCGAACCGGCGGGCCTCGAGCAGGGCCTCGGCGGCGGCATCCAGCTCGCCGGAAGAAACCTGCCCCGTAATGTCCAGACTGATGCCCGCGGCATCCAGCACCCGCAAGTCGTTGGCGTGCACAGACGCCGCCTTGGCGGCGGCGGTAAAGGCCTGCCATTCCGGCAGTTGTTCAAGCGAAGGCAGTTCAGGCGTAGGGCTGGTCAAAGCGGCTCCGTAATCTTGTTTTTATGTTGACCTGATTGTAATGGAGCCGCGCTCAAATTGAGATTTTGCGCGATTACGGTATTTCAACCGGCGTGTGTGCAGGTAAATGAATGGTATGCCCCCATGGACATTGGCATCCAGGTACCTAAGTCGTAGCGCGACCCTTGTGCCAGACTTCTGTATTGCAATAACCAAAGGCTCATTCAATAGCAGTTTTGCCGGCTTCCCTTGCCACGGGCCCGGCTGCGGCGTTACTAAAAATAGTAAGCACCGCGCCCGATATAGCCATCAAGGTATTGCACGCCTAGGGGCCGTCACCCTATTACTCCAACGGCTCCAGCTTCCATTTGTCGTTCTGGATCGAAACCATGACCCGCGCGTAGTCGTTTTGTCCGGAATGGTCGGTGGGGGTCATGTTGTAGACGCCGGAATTGGCGGGCAGGTTCTTGATGTTCTCGAGGGCGTTGCGCAATGCCTCGCGGAACTCCTTGGTTCCCGGCTTGGCTTTCTTGCTGGCTTCGGGAACGGTGCGCTGCAGGAACAGCAGCACGTCGTAGGCCTGGGCCGCGAAGGTGGTGCGCGAGTTCTTGCCGAATCTCTTCTCGTACTCGGGCACGTATTTGGCGCTTACCGCCTTGGTCGGGTAGGAATCGGGCAGTTGTTCCCAAACCAGGTTCGGCCCCACCGGCAGATAGCTGCCGTTCAGGGCCTTGCCGCCCACGCGCAGGAAGTCCTCGGTCGCCGCGCCGTGGGTCTGGTAGATCTTGCCCTTGTAGCCGCGTTCTTTCAGCGCCACGTGCGGCATCACGGCAGGCGTGCCGGCGGCGGCTATCAGGACCGCATCGGGCTTCGCGGCAATCATGCGCAGCACCTGCGCGGTGGCGGAGGTATCCCCCGAATTGAAGCGCTCGACGTCGATGAGCTTGATTTTCTTGGCATCGGCGGCGGCTTTTACCTCTGTGAGCCAGCTTTCCCCGAAGGCATCGCTGAAGCCGATGAAGCCAACGGTCTTAACGCCATGATCCTGCATGTGCTTGATGATGGCGGTGGCTACCAGCGAATCGTTCGACGCCGTCTTGAACACCCAATGCCGCTTGTCGTCCATGGGCGCAACGATCCGCGATGACGCGCCAAGCGCAATCATGGGCGTTTCGCTGCCCGCGATGGCTTCGATCATGGCAAGGGCCGCCGACGAGGTCGACGACCCGACGATAAGGTCCACGTTCTCGCCCAGGAAGCGCTTGGTGTTCTTCACGGCATGCGTGGGATCGCCGGCGTCGTCCAGCACCTCGTATTCAATGCCTACGCCGGCTATCTTGTTGGGGAACATGCTTATCGAATTGCGCGCGCCGATGCCGATGGAGGCCGCAGGCCCGGTAAGCGGTATGGTCACGCCCACCTTGATGTTTTGCGCGTAAGCGGCGCAGCTTGCCGCCATAAACAGGCCGAACGACGCCAGCCCGATCAGTCGTGATGGTTTTCTCATTGGGTTGTCTCTATGAATAGTAGTTTTGGTATGGAATGGCCGGGCCCGGCCCCGTCTGGCACGAACCCGAACCGGCTTGTGTTCGCGACGACGCAACCGGGCACGCTACATGCCGGCCACTTCTTCGCTGCGCACCATCTCCTTGCGCGCCCGCTCCTTATCAGGCCGCGGTGCGTTTGCTTGCTCTTTTTTCAATTGCTGGGCCACCAGCCAGCGCATGTGATTCAACCCCACATCCGACGGCATGGACTTCAAGGTAAAGCTGGGGTCTTTTTTCAGGATCTTCTGCTGCAGCTCGATAATGGGCATGTCTTCGTACAGACCCTCAAGAATGCTGGAGGTCAGCGAGCGCGTGATGAGATCCCGATTTTCGGTCTGGTTATGCATGTATACCCAGAACAGATGGGTGCTGTCTTCCGTTTCGGGTGTCATGGCCTGGATGTTCCTGAACGAAATGGCGCCTTCCGTATTGCCCTTTTCGATTCCATTGCCCGCGGGCGAGAACCCCGACTCCAGATAGAAGTACCCTGGCGTTTGCATGCGCACCGTGTTCCAGCGGTCCACCTTGTCCATATTCTTGACGAATTTCTTCACGAATGGCGCCAGGTCGCAGTTCATATGCCATTTGGTTACCTTGAAGCCATTGTCCAGGCGCTCCAGCGGGCTTTCCTTGTGCTCGGCCACATAATTCGGCGAGCCGCCGAAAGTATTGGCATGCACGTACGCGACATGGTTGAAGTCGGCCAGATTGTCCACCAAAAGCTGATAGTTGGCGTCGTAGTGAAGGTATCCCGGCTCGCCGACCCATTCGGGGTCGCTAAGGTAGTGAAAACCCGGAATTTCATCCTCGTTCGCCAGGGCGGGGTCGCCCATCCAGATCCAGATGAGCTTGTCTCGAACTTCCACGGGGTAGGTGGGCACCTTGAAGCTGGGCGGAATGGCGTTCCGGCCAGGCACTTCAATACAGGTTCCCGCGCTGTTGAACAGCAGGCCGTGATACATGCAGCGCACATTGTCGCCTTCCAGGCGGCCCAATGACAGGGCAGCGCCGCGGTGACAGCAGCGGTCATCCATGGCAACGACGCTATCGTTTTCACCCTTGTAAAACAGAATCCTTTCATTCAGAATGGTTCGGGCCAGCAAGGCGCCGTCGATCAATTCATGGGCCCATCCCGCCACATACCAGCAGTTTTTTACAAACATCGCCTTCTCTCCAGGAAAATTCCAAACACGTTCCAAGTCACATCAGGTAATGCCCAACAGCCGCAACGCTGATTGGGCCTACATAAGGCGATGGTAGATAGCGGGCAGGGCAATGTATGTCCCCCGATCAGTGGACAACGGCATAAAAGGAAGGCACGGAGGCAAAACTATGCGCATATGGCAGGCCAGTCAGCAGTCGGGAACCTTCCCGGTGTCGCAGGCCGGGTTGTGCGAACTGCTGGCGTCGATTACCGACGAAGACCGGGCGCGGCTTCCCAAAGCCACCCTGAACCTCATACGTTCGGAAGTGGACGTGCTCAATTGCGCTTTGTTCCTGTTGCCCGCCACGGGCCAGCCGTGGCTGCTTGGCCATGCAGAGGCCGCGGGCATGGCCAATTCCGCTCCCGCCTGGGGAGCCTATGTCGACCGGCATTACCAGCGCGACATCGCCCTGCAGGAAGTGCTGCGCAGCCGCGCAGCCAACCCTTCCGCGCATTCCACCATTCTGCTGCACCAGGATGCCGACGACATCATCGACCCCGCCTACCGCACCATCTACAACAGTACCGGCACGGCGCAGCGCTTTGCCATATTCCGCCAGTTGAAAGGCAATCACAATCTGCTGATCGGCATTTACCGTTCGGCCACGGCGCGGGCGTTTTCCCGGTCCGACCTGCACTACCTGGAGCTGCTGTCCGCCTGCTTGAGCGAAGCCGCCGTGCAGCGCTACCGCATCATGCCGCCCACGCTGGCGCTTAGCGCCGACAAGCTCAATGCCCTGCAGGCCCAACTGGAAACCAAGCTCAGCAAGCGGGAATACGACCTCATTCTGAACATCGTCCGGGGCATGACCCTGCCGGCCGCCGCCAGGGCCATGGGCATACAGCCAGCCTCGGCCATCACTTACCGCAATCGGGGATTCGCCAAGCTCAATATCCGCACGCAGCAGGAACTGTTTTCCAAGCTCATGGAATACCCTGGGAATGCGCCATTGCTGGCAGGTGTATCGCCGTATCCGGTGCCGTAGCTGTTCCAGCCATTATTCCGCCACCAGATTGCCTGGCGTGCCTGCTGCGCTCGGGGGGATAACGCTTGGCTTCTTTGGGATGCATCGACCCGGTGCCAAGACGAATGATGTCGGCTAACATTACGCATCGTTCCATTTCAAGCGCCACCATCCATGACAACAATCGCTGCACACTCCAAGCCAGACCATTTTCTGGGGGCTGTGGTTTCATTGGGGGTTTTCCTGTTTTTTGCCGGCATGATCTCGGTGCCGGTCGGGTATACGGCGGGCGCCGTGGTGCTGCTGCTGGCGGCGCTGTATTGCCTGGCGCGCTATTCCGTGCCGGTGCTGTCCCGGCAGGACAAAACCCTGGTCTGGCTGCTGGCGGCCGTGTTCGGCATCGGGTTGTTCAGCTTTCTGTATCATGGCAATGCGGTGCGCAGCATCGATCTGCCCAGCCGCTACCTGCTGGCGGCAATCATTCTCTTGATGCTGCTCGAGCATCCGCCCAAGCTGCCGTGGCTGTGGGCGGGGTTCGCCGTGGGGGCTGTTTCCGGCGCGGCGGTGGCCGCATGGCAAACAGTCGGCGAAAGCTTCGGGCGCGCCGTGGGCTTTACCGGGGTCATTCAATTCGGCGACTTGGGCCTTATGCTGGGGGTGTTTTGCGCCGCCGGCATCTTCTGGGCCAATATGCAGCCGCAGTCACGGCGCTGGGCATGGCGCTGCGTACTGGGTCTGGGCGTGTTGGGCGGCGTCTACGCTTCGCTGGCCTCGGGCAGCCGGGGCGGCTGGATCGCCCTGCCCGTGGTGGTGCTTATTTTCGTGGCGGCATTCATCAATTCGCGCAACGTGAAGCCGGCAATCGTTACCCTGGTGGTGCTGGCCGTGGCGGCCGCGGCAGTGGCGATCAGCGTTCCCACCATCAAGCATCGGTACGACCGCGCGCTGCTTGACGTGCAGCAGTACGAGCAAGGCAATGCCGACACTTCCATCGGGGCGCGCTTCGCCATTTGGCGCGCCGCGGCGGGGATGATCGCCAAAAAGCCCCTGGCAGGGTGGAGCGACGCCGACTACCGCGCCGAGCGCGAGCGCCTGGTTGCCAGCAAAGAAGCCCCGCCCGTTATTTTGATTCTGGCCAATACGCATAACAACTACCTGGAGTTGTGGGTCTTCCAGGGTGTGTTCGCGGTATTGATCGTTCTGGCGCTGCTGGTGACGTCGTTTGTTTCCTTTGCCCGCCGCCTAAGGTCACCGCAGCGAGACATACAGGCGCTGGCCGTGTGCGGCGCCACGCTCGTCGCCGCCTACGCCATTTTCAGCATGTCGCAAATAATGCTTGGCCGCAACAATACCTTGCTGTTCTTCTTGATTGCCTTGGTGTGCTTGTGGGGCGCCATGCGTAAACTGGAGAAGAGTGCGTGCGATCTTCCTTGATTCAATTGTTTCTGTTTGCCATTTCCGGTGTGTTCGGTTTCGTGGTCGACACGGCGGTGCTATATGCCCTGGCGCCGCTGATGGGCCCGTTTTATGCCCGCATCCTGTCGTTCCTGGCCGCGGTATTCACAACCTGGTTGGTCAACCGCACACTCGCGTTCCGCAACCGTACTTCGGAACTCTCGAAAAAATCGGAATTCACCCGCTACCTGCTGCTGATGCTCATAGGCGGCCTTATCAACTACGCCGCCTACAGCGCTTTGGTGGTCTATTCGCCGCTGGTGCGGCACTACCTGGTGCTGGGCGTGGCCGCCGGCAGCCTGGCCGGCATGGTGGTGAACTACCTGTCGTCGCGATTCCTGATTTATCGGTTTCCGTCTTCGTAAGCGGTTTTACCAAGCAGAAATGCCAAACCGGCGGCTGAATTTGCTTCAGTCGCCGGTTTGGCATTTCATGAATCACCGGGAGGTATCCCGGTTTGGAGCCAGCGTGCTGCAGGTCACCCGAAACACAACCCTACGAAAGCAAATTGGGTGACCCCTGGCGGGCCTAGCTGGCTGTGGATTGCCCGCTTCAGGGCAAAAACTGATCAGTTTTGCGCAGTTTTGGTGTGCAATGCGCGAAGCTGTTCGAACTTGGCCATGCGTTGCTGGTATTCAGCGCCATTCACGTCCTTGACCAGGGCGGCGTAGGTTTGCTCATCGAAGCCGGCGGCGCGCCAGTCGGCCAATTCGCTTTGGGTTTGCGCAAAAGTGGAATCGACTTGAGCGGAACCTTGAGCTTGAGCAGCCATGGGGCCGGCAGCCATAAGACCAAGAGCCAGGGCGTATGCGGAGAGAGTTGCTTTCATGATGCTTTCCTTTTAACTGTGGATAACGTAACGTAAAAGGGACAAGCCTGGCTTTTGGCCGGGCTGGTAAGGCGGGGGATCCTGTATCGGGTACTGCGTCTTACTTCCCATGAGTGAAATTCTACGGCTAGGGTTTTCCCTTAGGTAGCCCATAAAAAGCAAATTTAAGTTCCGATAAGTGGAATCATGAAGTGTGGCAAGCACAGCCGGCGTTTGGGCGGGGGGCTCGACGTGTTCAGCGTTTCAACAACCGTCTTGTCAGCAACGTTCGTAAGTCCTTGCGCGTATCGCAGACGATGTGAACATAAAGTACGTCGCCTTGCACTTCATAGATGATGCGGTTCATGCCTGAAAGCGCTTGCCGGTATTGAGATAGCCCCAATTCAGCGAGTTCAGGCGGGGTGTGGCCGTGAAGTGGAAAAGCTATCGTGTTGCGTACTGTGGACTTGATACCCGTGTAGGTTTCCTGCCACGTAGCCTTGCCAAAGACCCGAGTTACGTACTGACGCAGTTCCCTGATGTCGGCCTGGGCCTCGTCAAGCAATACTGCTTTCACGACAGGTCGTCCTTGTCCAACTCAGCAAAGAACTCCTCTGCATCACGGTAGTGGCCTTGCTCGATGTCTCGTTGACCCATTGCCAGTATTTTCAGGAGCGCCAGTGTCTGCTCTTTCTGCTCGTAGCTGCTTACGTCCATGACGACCAGGCGAGCCTCGCCGTTCTGGGTAATGAGCATGGGTTCGCCGGTCTCAGTAACGTCTTTGGCAATTTCGGCGGCATGGCTTTTCAGGTAGCTGATAGGCCGGACGTGGGTGGCGAGCTTCATGGCGAATTCCTAGTGAATATCGTGGAAGGGAAAAATATAGACTGAATTTAGCCCTATAGCCGGATTTTCACAAATCGCTCTTTGCAAGCCACATATGTATTGCCCCTTTCCACTGGCTGGAAGGTGGCAGCGTAGCGGGCTTAGGCAGGGTGCTCAGCCTTGACGACGAGGCGCACGCCCAGCGCCTTGCATACCTTGGCGATAGTGTCGAAGCGCGGGCTGGCGTCGGCACGCAGGGCCTTGTAGAGGGATTCCCGGCCAATACCGGCGGCCTCGGCGATCTGCGCCATACCACGCGCACGCGCCGCGACGCCTAGTGCCTGGGCAAGTTCGCCAGTGTCCCCTTCCTCGATGACTTGCGTCAGGTAGGCCGCAATGTCCTCGCCATCCCGCAGGTAGCGGGCGGGGTCGAAGTCAGGCAGGTTATTAACCTTGATGCGTTTGCTCATCTGGTTTCTCCGGTTCGTCCTTATTGCCTAGTTGCGCGGCCAGTTTCTTGGCATGTTTGATATCGCGGCTTTGTGTGTCTTTGGTGCCGCCGCCCAGCATCAGGATCAGTACGCCATCCTGTTCAACGTAGTACATGCGCCAGCCCGGGCCGAAGAACTCGCGCATTTCGTTCACGCCTTCGCCAACGGGTTCCACATCACCCAACAAGCCCCGCTCCACCTTCTCAAGTCGTCGGACGAGCCGGGCGCGCGTGGCGTGGTCTTTCAGGCTATCAAACCAAGCATCGAACTCCGGTAGAGTCTTTATCCTATACACGGTTAAATGTATTCGTTCGGATACATTATGTCAAGCGTGAATTAATTGGCTTCAGGCGTCTGCAACTTTTCACCGGAATGAGGGAGGTGTGTGCACGCATAGTGTTCTCCTAGTGATGAGCCTGCGTATCGCAATGCGAACGTCATTGGAAGGCACAGGCTAGTGGCTAGGGATGCAGGCTATCAGAAGGTAGCCCCACAGTCGGTAGTCTCGGGACATTTTTGCGTCCATTGTCGCCGCTAGGTTAGGCGCTGGGCGCTATGAAAGGGCAGCCCATTGCAATGGGAGAGTTCACACCTACCCCCTCCGATGCACTCCCAAATAGTGCAACTCCGCCCTCTTCCTCTCATGGTGCGCAATCGAATCCAGTATCACCCCAATCGCCAATAACAGCACCGCTACGGTCTCCAGTGCCGCGGCCAGAATCGCCAAGGGCACATGGGTGATATAGCGCGTGGTGAACCAGTCGTCGAAGACGGGGATGGCGGCGATGAGGCCGGCGATGGCGAAGAGGGCGCAGAAGGCCATGAAGAAGGCCAGCGGGCGGTAGTAGCGCAGGATCTGGGCGATGGTGACGATGACGCGGGCGCCGTCGGAGAAGGTGTTCAGCTTGGAGACGCTGCCGGCGGGGCGGTCTTTGTATTCGACGGGAATTTCCAGGATGCGCATGCGCCGGTGCAGGGCGTGCAGGGTGACGTCGGTTTCTATTTGGAAGCCTTCGACGAGGATGGGGTAGGTCTTGACGAAGGATCGGTTGAAGACGCGGTAGCCGCTCATGATGTCCACGAGGTTGGCGCCGAAGAGGCGGTTGACCAGGTTCTGGACAAGTCCGTTGCCGAAGTTGTGCAGGGGGCGCTTGTTCTCGCTGGCGTAGTGGCCGCCGGAATGGCGGTCGCCGACGACCATGTCGGCCTTGCCCTCGAGCACGGGGCGCAGCAGGTCGTGCACGCGGTCGGCGGGGTAGGTGAGGTCGGCGTCGGCCAGGACGTAGGCGTCGGCCTCGGTATCGAGGAAGGCGCGGCGCACGGCGTTGCCTTTGCCTTGGCGAGGCTCGTCGATGACTTCGCCGGCAATATTCAGCCGGGCCAGGGTGTCGGCGGCGATCTGGTGGGTGGCGTCCCGGGAGTTGTTGTTGACGACAACGATGCGGGCCTGCGGCAGTTGGGCGTGAAACGCTTGGATGGTGGCCGCGATGGTGAGTTCTTCGTTATAGGCGGGCAGGATGACCGCAATGCTGGGTGTGTTCGTGGTTGTCATGTTGGGCGAAATCAGGCGAAATGAAGAACTCCGGCCCAATACAGGGGCGTCTTCGGCGCCGTATCGATATGGCCTCGCTTGACCTCGGCCTGAAGGCCGGGGCTTGCGCTTTGGCGTGTGGTCACGGCTCCGTCATCACGGTTCTATAGGGCGTTTGCTAGAATTGTAGCCTTTCCTTTTCCTCTTCCCCCGGCCAATGTTTCCCGAGCTGTTCAAGGTTCTTGCCGCCATGGCGCTGTTCGTGCTGCATTGCTCCGCGCTGGGTGGGGCGCTGTTGCCATCGGCGTTGCGGGCGCGCTCGGTTGAGTGGGGCGGCAATGGCTGCCTGAAGTGGTTCTTTGCCCTGTGCCTGGGCATGCTGGTCAATATTGCCATGTTGTTCGCACTGGGCATGGCGGGGTATTTGAGCAAGCCGGCGGTGTTGGCCGTGGCGCTGGCCGCTGTTGTGGCGGCCTTGCCGCGACTCCACCGGCAGTTTCACGCCCCTCCTCATTCACCAATCCCCAGTGTTACACCAAGCTCCAACCCAAACTCACCGGATCCGAGCCTTAAGGCCACGCGAATCGCGACCTGGGTGGCGCTGGCCCTGCTGTTCTTCCTGTCCGTCGTCGTGGCCTTCCACCCACCGGGGCATTGGGACGACACCATGTACCAGTTGCCCTTGGCGCGGGGCTATGTTCAGCATCAAGCCATTGTCCTGAACGAATACCTGCGGTTTCCCCTGTTCCCCCAGAACGTCAACCTGCTGTTCGCGCTGGGCTTGATGTTTGGCGGCGATGTGCTGGCGCAGGCGTTTTCCTCGTTGCCGATCTTTGTGATGGGGCTGGGGCTGGTTGGCGTGTCGATTCGCCTGTTGGCTTCCCCAAATGTGGGCATTCTGGCGGCGGCCGGGCTGTTCATGATAGGGCCCATCAAGCGCACCCTGGGCTATGCGTATATTGACAACGGCCTGGGCATGTTCTGCTGGGCGGCCATTGTTGCGATGATGCTGTGGTCGAAAGAAGACCAGGCAAAGCGGTCGTGGCATTGGGTGATTCTGGCGGGCCTGATGGCCGGGGGCGCGGCGGGCAGCAAGTATTTCGGCGTGGTGCTGGCCGCCATTCTGGGTGCGTATTTGCTGCTGGCGCGGCGTGACTGGAAGGCTTGCCTTGTTTATGGTTGCTCGGTGCTGGCGGCAGGCTGCTGGTGGTATGTGCGAAGCTTTGTGATTTCCGGCGACCCGATCCATCCGGCGGGAGGCGGCCTGTTCGGCTATTATCTGTGGGACGCCGGCGACTTGCTGCTGCAGACCCAAGAGCAGGCCATGCATGGCGCATCGCACAACCCTCTGTATATCTGGGCGGCGCTTAAAGACGCGCATGTGACGGTATGGGCGCTGGCCCTGCTGGGGTTGCTGCTGACCAAAGTGCCCAAGCCCATCCGCGTATTGCAGGCCGTATTCGTGGCCTATTTCCTGTTCTGGTTCTATGTGACCCAGGTGTGGCGCTACTTGGCGCCTGTTTATGCGGTGGCGACGTTCCTGTCTTGCTATACGCTTTACCGCTGGTACGCATGGGCTTCCAGGTTCTTCAAACGGATTCATCCTGATGCGGCTCGTGCCAAGGCATTGACGGCAGCCTTGTTGACCGTGTTGCTGGCGGTGTATGCCGTCGACCGCTTCCAGGCCTATAAAGGGCAAATGGAAAACTGGGACTCCATTCTGGAACAGGATCCCGGCTACCGCCTGTTCCAGGCCGCCAATGCCCATATTCCCGAACTTGGGCCAAAGCTGGTGCAGCTTGGTTTCGAGTATGACGTCTATTTCTTCAATGGCACGGTCATTGGCGACTGGTTCGGGCCGGGCAGGTATCGCAATCTGCTGGACTGCGTGGGCACCAAGTGCCAGCCCATTGGGCCAGCGGCCATGTCCAGGTATATGGAGAAGGCGGGAA
Source organism: Eoetvoesiella sp. (assembly GCF_035555955.1). Lineage (NCBI taxonomy): Bacteria > Pseudomonadati > Pseudomonadota > Betaproteobacteria > Burkholderiales > Alcaligenaceae > Eoetvoesiella > Eoetvoesiella sp. The sequence goes on from NZ_DATMGA010000028.1 coordinate 25,635, forward strand.
GCCGGATGCTGGCGGTGTCAACCAAAGAGTACCCGGAGTTCGACGCAAGCAAGTACAAGGGGGCGTTTACGGTGCTGGCTGAATTCCCGGGAGGAGTGTTGTTAAAGCGATGATTCGCCAAAACTAAAGCGTAGCCACCGCTGTGTCTTTGTCCGGCATTGTTGTGGCAAGTACAGGCTATTCCCGAAACACATCTTCCATGGTCGTAGCATCCAGAATATTCAGCGACCAGGTTTCCAATTGCGCTGAGGTAGCGGCTTTCAGGCGCTGCTCAGCCTCGTCAGGCAGAGGGCCGAACTTACGGGCAAGCTGACGCTTCAGCAGGACAAGCTCACCTTCTTGTCGTCCCTCGCGCCGCCCTTCCTGCAACCCTTCCATTTTCCACTGATGTGTCCAGGATCGTGATTGATCTGCCAACATATCGGTAATCTCCAGTAAATCGTCCACGGGCGGCACCTGCACCTGCGGCAAGGCCCGCGGTAGCAACACGTGGCGGGTCCAGCTTACGAATGCGCGGCGCAGTTCGCGGTATTGCGGCCCTTCGGTACAGTTATACACGGTTTGAATGAGATTTTGTGTGGCCTCCAGCCAGGGGCCGCGCACAATGTTGCGGCGGAGAAGCTCCGGCCCTTGGGCCGGGTTCTTCACCTGGAGATCATGGCTCGGAATGAGGCTATCTTGCTCAAAAACCGTGTAAAAGCGGCGATACGATATGTAGCAAACACTCCGTAACGTCCTATAATCCAACGTTTGGCCCACGCACAGCACCTGAATATGTCTTTGCGGCGCAACTCGATGTGGAATTTGGCGGGGACAGGATTGCCTTTGCTCCTGGGCGTCGTCACGATTCCGTATTTGATAAAGCATATCGGAGTCGAAGCGTTCGGGATTCTTACGCTTATCTGGTCGCTGATCGGCTACTTCAGCCTGTTCGATTTTGGGCTGGGCCGCGCACTAACCCAGCGGGTGGCGGCAAGCTTGGTTTCAGAAAATACCCGCAACGTGCCTCATGTGGTGAAATCCGGCCTGGTATTCATGGCTTATACCGGCATAGCGGGCGGCATACTATTAGCGCTGCTTGCCTACCCCTTGGGCAGCGACTGGCTGAACGTAAGCCAGCCTTTGCAAGCCACTACCATCGGCAGCCTGTTCGTGGCCGCGCTGGGCATACCGCTGGCCACCGTAACTTCCGGTTTGCGAGGGGTGCTGGAAGCCTACGAAGACTTCAAAACGGTAAACCTGCTAAGAATCGTGCTTGGCATTGCCAATTTCGGCCTGCCCGCGCTGAGCTTCGTGTTGTTGGGGCCTTCGCTGGTGTATATGGTGGCCATGCTAATTGCGGCCCGCCTGGTAGTGCTGCTGGCCTATGGTGCACTGGCTCATAGACGCATGCCGGAAAGCTGGCTAAAAAGCACGGCGCAAGCCAACGACGTGAAGGACTTGCTGTCGTTCGGGGTGTGGATGACGGTTTCCAATATTATCAGCCCGCTTATGGTTACCGCCGATAGATTCGTGATTGCGGCGGTGCTGGGGGCAAGCGCCGTGGCCTACTACACGGTGCCGTTCGAAATGCTGGTGCGCGTGCTGGTGATTCCTTCCGCCCTGACCAGCGCCTTGTTTCCCAAGCTGGCTTCCACACTGAAAACCAACCCGGCTATTGCCCGGATGCTTTATTGGCGGTCGATGAAGCTGATGTCATTGACGCTGTTGGGCATAAGCCTGGCTATTTGCCTGGCCTCGTACTGGGGGCTGGCACTATGGCTGAACGCCGATTTTGCGTCGAGGTCGTGGCTGATCGTTTGCATTCTAAGCGTGGGCATTCTATTCAACGGGATTGCCCTGGTGCCTTTTTCCGCCATACAGGCTGCGGGCGACGCCAAAACCACGGCGCATTTGCATGTGTTCGAATTTATTATTTATGTGCCTGTGCTGCTGATAGCCCTGGATGTGTTTGGCCTGCTCGGGGCGGCGCTGGCGTGGGTGTTTCGGGTTGGGTTGGATCTGGTTTTACTGCTGTGGCGGGGGAAAAGGTTTTTTGGGTGAGAGGGGATGCAAGCCTACGTTATAGCCCCAGTCTTTCCTTCAATCGTGCGATAAGATCCATCCTTTCATGCAAGATCGCTAGGATCAGCGTCTGCCGATTCTGTCGGGGCAGACAAAAGAGCACATGCTTCCCTGCCCGTCCTACCCGCAAGCCAGGAAGCAGATCATCCAGTTCTTTGAAGACACCGCGGCCTTGGGCTACTTCACAAGCAGCAGCTTCTAGCTCAGCAACATAGGCAACGCTCTGTGCTTCACCCCAAGTCTCAACGGTATAGCGGACAATGCCCCGTAAATCCGCAGCGGCCCCACGGGAAAGAACGTAGGGCTGGGTCATTGTGCCTTGTTGCGGCGCAGTTCTGCCATGGCGATGTCGGTGATGCTACCGTCCTCCAGCTCGCCGCGCTCAGCCTGGGCCAGGCGTTCGTTGAGCAAGGTCTTTAGTGCATGCAGAGCCTGCTCCTCCCCTACCGCTTTGGGAAACAGGCGCTCCAGGGCGTATTGCTTGATGGTCTTGCCTTCTAGAGCAGCCATTGCCTTGAGAGCCTGGTGCTGCTGGTCGGTTACGTCTATGGTCAGGCGGCTCATGGGCATACCTCTGCTTACTGGTCTGGAATCACCACATTACCACAAATGTGGTCTTTAAAGCGGGCACGAGACCGCCACATCAGGGAAACTCCGAAATCAGCTAGCTATCGTCTACTCAGTGTAGACCTTCTAAGGTTTCCGGAAGGCCTATTCTTAGTGTTTCGCGTACCCTTGTCATCCCTATTTTTATATAATACTATGTGTTATATTTAGTTTGCCAAGGCAGCTGCATGAGAGTTTTCAAGAACGCGTGGTTCGAGCGGTTCGCCCGCAAGCAGGGCATCGCCGACGAGGCGCTTCTGGAAGCCGTCGGGCGCGCCGAGCGAGGGCTGGTTGATGCGGATCTAGGCGGTGGCGTCATTAAGCAGCGCGTGGCGAGGCCGGGGCAAGGCAAGTCGGGCGGTTTTCGCACCATCATTCTGTACCGCACTGCGGAGCGGGCTTTCTTCGTGTACGGGTTCGCCAAGAGCGATCGGGCCAACATCGACGATAACGAAGATTCCGCGTTCAGGAGGGCGGCGGAGTATGTGCTGAGGCTGTCGGAAGCGCACTTGGCAGAGCTGATTGGCAAAGGGCAATTTACGGAGATACACGATCATGGCGAAGAAATACCGGAGTGAAGCCTACGCGGCCATCCACGAGACTATGGAAGCCCTGCATGAGGTCGGCGCCATCGATAAGCAGACCATGCGCGAATTTGACCAGTCCTGCCTGACGCCCGCCCAACCCATGCCTCCCGAGCGCATCCGCGCGCTTCGCGAGCGCGAACATCTGTCGCAGCCGGTTTTTGCGCTCTATCTGAACGTGAGCAAGAATCTTGTTTCCGACTGGGAGCGCGGCGTGAAGAAGCCCGGCGGGCCGGCCTTGCGCCTTCTGACTGTGGTGGAAAAGAACGGCATTCAGGCCATCGCCTGACCGGGTGGAGGGGCTTTTAAATCACAGTCTCCACATCAGGGAAACTCCGAAATCAGCTAGCTATCGTCTACTCAGAGCGAGAGCTTGCGAGGGCCTGGCGTCTGATGGCACGCACCCGTTCCGCCGCTGCCATGACCTGTTCCTCGCTTAGTACGCCCCGGGCAATGGCGGTACGGACCCAGCTTACTGCGCGTTGGGGCATCAAGGGGTCGTAGCCGAATAGGTTCTTGACCATGAGCAGGTCGCTGCCGGCGGCAATCGCCTGTACGATGGCGTCTTCTCTGCCCATGATGTGGCTGACCGCTCCCATGTCGAGATCGTCCGTTACGACGACGCCCTGGTAGCGCAGGCGTTCGCGCAGCAGGCCGGTCACGATGGGGGCGGAGACTGTTGCCGGCCGGCCATCTGGCGCTACGGGGTCGAGTCGAAGATGGCCGGTCATGACCATTGGCGGAGCATGGTTCGAAGCGAGCACGCGGGCGAACGGATCCAGTTCGGCCTCCGTCCAGGTTGCGGAGATGTCGGCCGCGCCGTCGTGGCTGTCGCTGACCGCGCGGCCATGGCCGGGAAAGTGTTTGGCCGCGCATAGGATGCCCGCGCTTGCGAAGCCCTCTATGAACGCTTGGGCGTAGGCCGCGATGTGTTCGGGGTCGGTGGAATAGGCGCGTCCGAAAACGCCTATCGCGGGGTTCGTGGGTTCGTCGACATCCAGCACCGGCCCCAGATTGATATGGAAGCCAAGCGCGGCCAGTTCGCGTCCGGCTTGAGCATAAAGCGAACGGGCCTCTGCCGGCGACATCGTGGCGGCGATGTCCCGGGCTGCGGGCAGGGGGGTGAAGCCGTGCGCCGCGGTCAGCCGTTGCACGATGCCGCCTTCATGGTCGATGGCCAGCAGCGGTTGGCTGGCCCCAGAGCGGAACAGGCGCAGCAGGCCGGCTATCTCTTCGGCGGTGCCGATGTTCTGGTCGACGAAGAAGACGGCCCCCACCTGGCCGCGGCGGGCTTGCCGGGCAAGCAGGCGCGCGGAAGGCGATGCGGAACTGGCACCGTAGAAGCCAACCAGCAGCAGGTCCCCGACCGCCGCGGCCAGTTTGTCGCGCGGCCGAAACCAGCCGAACCAGGCAATCGGATAAGCAAGCATGCCGATCGCCATGCCCAGCCCACCCTGAACATAGCGCCGCAGCCGGCGCAAGGTCCTGCGGACAGTCACGCGATCTCCCGGCAGTCGAGCGCCGCTTCCAGCCTTCGCGTCAAGTGATGGGCCACGAACTGCACGGCAGGCTCGATGCAGGCGGCGCCGTGGCTGCCGGGGACTATGTCGATGCTGACGCCGCCGGGCAGCACGGCCTCGTAGGCTTCCAGGCCCGGCCCGCCAGGCTGGAGGGGATTGAGAAAGCTGTCCTCGGCGGTGATCAGCGCGACGCGGCCCGAATAAGGCTGCGGCCGGCCAGGCTCGATCAGCACGAGCAGCGGCACAGCCCCGTTTTCGGCGGCAAGCGACTCCGCGACGATCCGGGCGATGGTTCCCCCCTGGCAGACCCCGGCCAGCAGCACGATGCCGCGCGGCGAGAGCGCCGTAATCTCTTCGACATAACGGGCGGCCAGTTGGCGGATGCCGCCCAGCCCGTTATCGATGACGAGATGGCCGGAACGCATCCCATGCACACGGAAGGACGGAGCAAGGCGCGCCGCCAGCGCGGTGAATTCACTCTCTACCTGGCAGCACAAGAACAGGTCGTATTTTGCGTCGGGCGGGCCGAGGCTGGAGATCAGGTGTTCGGGCGAGAGGCGGGCGCCGGGCCAGTGCCCGCACAAGTCTCGCATGCGCCGGTAGATCCGGCTTGCCATGAAGCCTTGCCCGCCAGTGGCGGCGCCGTCGCGGTGCCACAGCAGTTCGTCGAGTTGTGTCGCCATGTGCGGCAGCATTTCGATGCGGCCGAAATAGCCCGGCGGCACGGTAATTTCGAAGCGTTCCTCGATGAGCAGGATAAGTATCAGGGAAGCCAGTGAATCGCCCCCCAGCGCCGGAAAGCGATCGAGCCGGCCGACCGGCTCGGCAAGGGTCAACACCTCTTGCCACAACAGGGCAAGATGCTGCTCGGTCTCGTTCGCCGGCGGCCAGTATTCTTTCGCGCGCGTGACGCTGCGGTTGCCATACTCTGTGATCAGCCTCTGGCGATCCTTCTTTCCGCTGGGCGTCAGCGGGATGGCGGGCACGAATTGAATGCGGGAAGGCACCGCGCTTTCCGGCAGCCACTCGGCTAACGCTTTTGACAGGGTGGCGGGGTCGGGGGCGCTATCGCCCGCCGCCTGCACAAAGCACAGAAGCGCCGGGCGCGGCTCTTTGACAAGGCAGACTGCTGCGTCGACCACATGCTTCTCGCGAAGCACGGCGCGTTCGATCTCGCCCAGCTCGATGCGCACGCCATGCATCTTGACCTGCGTGTCGACACGCCCGATGAAGTGCAGCGTGCCGTCGGGGTTACGGCGAACCATGTCGCCCGTGCGATAGAGGCGCCGGCGTCGCCGCCCGATGGTTGTTTGCACAAAGCGCTTGGCTGTTTCCTCGGGCCTGCCGAGGTATCCTTCCGAGACGCCCGGACCGGCAAGACACAACTCACCCATCTCGCCCGCCGCGACGGGGCGCAGCGCCTCGTCCAGCACATAAGACTGAAGATGGCCAAGCGCCATGCCGATGCTGACTTCCGCACCCGGTTCGCATAATGCGGCCGTGGCATAGATGGTTGTTTCAGTCGGGCCGTAGACGTTGAAAAAACGCCTTCCCGTTCCCCAGTCCTTGACCAGTTCGGGCGGACAAGGTTCGCCGCAGGCAATAATGCAACGTAATTGAGCCAGCGCGCGCGGCCGCGCACTAGCAAGCAAGCTCGGCGTAATAGAGAGGTGGGTCGCGCCCAGTTGCTTCAACGCTTCCGCCAGGCTTTCCCCGCCCAAGGGCCTGGCGCCGCCAACAGCCAATGCACCGCCGCCGGCAAGCGTGCCGCAGATCTCGGCCAGCGACACGTCGAAACCTATAGACGTGTTGAGCAGCATCCGAGTCCCCAGGTCGATTTCGAAGCGGTTTACGGTGTCGTGCAAAAGGGCGGCAAGCGAGGCTTGCTGAATACGGATTCCCTTCGGGTATCCCGTCGACCCCGAGGTGAAGCATATATAGGCGCCATCACGCCCCCGCGGGGCCTGCGGCACCGTGCCGCCGCCAGCGCGCAGCGTCGCAGCGGAAATGACGGGCACCTCGGCCGTCTCGTCATGCGCAATCATGGCCGCGGCCTGGGCTTGTTCCAGCATATAGGCGCGGCGCGCCCTGGGCAGCGCGAGATCGAGCGGCAGGTAGGTGCTGCCTGCCTTCATCACGCCGAGCAAGGTAATGATCAGTTCCGCCCCAAGCGGCAAGGCCACGCCAATGACAGCGCCAGCCAGGCCACGCAAGGCGAGGCCGGCAGCGACCTCGTCGCTGGCCTGGTCGAGCTCGGCATAAGAAAATGTGCCATCACGCCCGAGCAGCGCGGGCGCATTGGGCGCGGCGCACGCGGCCGCGCGAAACAGCGCAACAAAGGTCTGCGGCCGACGCCAGGAATCTGCAATGCGCTGCGCCCAGCGCTGTCGAACATGCGTGATAACGGGTGGCGTAGTTTGCGCAAGAGACGATGCCGCCGTTGGCGGCGCCATGGCCAATTGCTTATGCAGCTGTTCGGCGACCCCGGCCATGTGGGCGCCTCCCATGACCAGCAGGAAATCGCCTTCGCTGACGTCACGGCGTATGCCCGCGACCAGGCCTTCAACCCCCTCATGGTGAATGACAGCAACGCCGCGGCGCTGCAAGCCCGAGGCTATGGCCGCACTGCCGCTTGACCGCGCGTTTTCGCCGTCGTCGTCCACGTCAAGCAGAAACACCTGGTCGGCCATGGCAAGGCTTTCGATGAACTCTTCCTGCAGCCGTTGCACCCGCGAGTGCAGCAATGGCTGGAAGGCGGCAACGAGGCGGCGGTCCGGCGCCACGGAACGTGCCGTACGCAGCGTTGCAGCGACTTCCGCCGGGTGATGGGCGTAGTCATCCACGATGCGAATGCCCGACACCTCGCCAAACTCTTGCCAGCGGCGCGCCACACCCGTGAAGCGCGTGAGGCCGCGAGCCATGGCCTCCGGAGCAACACCCAGCGCCTGGCAGGCCGCCATGGCGGCCAGCGCGTTGCGGCGCATATGGTCGCCGGGCTGGTGCAAGGTGATGGGGGCAAGCTTTTCCCCCCGCAAGCATGGGGCGAAGGGGGCGGGCCATGGCGAGGCGGAAACGCTGCAATCGGCATCCAGGCCGAACGAAATGACCTTGCCGCCCGGCAGCCCAAGACGCGCAACGCCTGGATCTTCGCCGGATGCGACGACGACGCGGGCGCGGCGGGCGAAAGCAGAGAAGGCATCCTCCAGGGCAGCTTGCGATGCGTAATGATTGACGTGCTCGTCATCGACATTGGTGATGACGGCGATGTGGGGTGTCAGGGCGTCGAGATTGCGAAAAGCCTCGCAGGCTTCGGCCACGAAGATATCGCCGCCGCCTGGCCGGGCCCGCTTGCCATCCAGGCTGGGCACATCGGCACCGAGCGCGAAGCCGGGGTCCAGACCCGCTTCGGTCAGGATGCAGGCGATCATGGCGCTTGTCGTGGATTTGCCGTGCGAGCCCGCAACCATAAGGCCAGGGCGACCTTCCCGCAGCAGTTCCAGGCATTCGGCGCGGCGAATCACCGGAATTCCGCTATGGCGCGCGCTTTCGACCTCGATGTTGCCGGTGGGAATGGCATCGCTTACCACGACCAGCTCCGCACCTTCCAGTTGCGCCGCATCGTGATGCAAGATGATTCGCGCCCCGTCCTGTGCAAGCTGGTCAAGAACCGCCGAGTGCGCCCGGTCGCTGCCGGTTACCGTACGGTTGGAAGCAAGCAAATACTGCGCCAGGCTTGCCATGCCCGCACCGCCTATTCCCACCAGATGCACGTGTGCCGGAAGCATCAGAACCCCCCAATATCGCCCTGCTGGGCGTAGGTGCCGATGGCGATGAGTTCGCGCATGACGTGAACGCGCCCAGCTTCGGTCTGCCACCATGTCTCGGCGGGCAGGTCGTCGTGCCGTTGCGAGGGCTGCATGACCAGGCGCAGATGCGCCGGCCAATGGCGTCGCGCCGTCATAAGTGCCCGGCGCGCATGGTAAGGCTTGGAGACCAGCGCGACACGGCGAATGCGATTCCAGCCAATCTGCTCTTCAATAATAGGGGCGGAGAAGACGAAATTTTCCCGGGTATTGGTGGATTCGGTCTCGAGCAGGATAGCGGCTTCGGGAACGCCACGCGCAAGCGCGTAGTCACGAAACTGGGCAGCTTCCGGCACCGGCTGCGGCGCGGGCCCGTGGCCCGAGATCATGATGACGGGAGCCAGGCCGCATACATAGAGATCGATAGCCTTATCCATATTGGTGGGTGTGGGGCACCCCAGAACAAAACACAGGTCGACGGGTTCTGGCGGATCTTCCACATACAGGAATTGGGTAATAGCGGCGCGCGACTCCAGGCCGGCGATATCCACCGAAGATGTGGGTGCCTGACTGGATTGGGTCGACCCAAGGCGCTTGAAGCGCGCACGCAAATGTTGCAACAACACCGAAGCCCCGTTCACGGTTGTTCGCCAAAATACGCATTACAGACTGTAACGGCGTCGCTGTCCATACGGATTTTTCCGTGTTCCAGCCAAATGGCACGGTTGCAGGTGCGTAGAATCAGCTCTTTTGAATGGCTGGCAATGACAAGTATATGGGTCGACTGCACCAGTTCCTGCATGCGCTCTTCGGCCTTGTGCTTGAACCCCTCGTCCCCCACCGACAGCCATTCGTCCATTAAAAGGATTTCGGGGCGCAATATGGTGGAAACGGCAAAGGCCAGGCGCAAGTGCATGCCGGTGGAATAGGTGCGTACCGGCATATTCACGAAATCGCCCAGCTCGGAAAATTCAATAATTTCATCAAGCCGTTGGGTAATTTCGGCCTTGGAAAGGCCGAGCAGGCCGCCGCGCAGGAATATATTTTCGCGGCCGGTGGCCTCGGGGTCTATGCCCAGCGAAATGGCGATCAGCGACCCGATTTCACCCTGTATATGCGCGGTTCCGGCTGACGGCACATAAACGCGGCTTAGCAGGCGAAGCAAAGTCGTTTTGCCGGCGCCGTTATGGCCCAGCAAGCCCAGGCGGTCCCCGTCTTTCAGAGAGAAGCTCAAGCCTTCCAGGGCGCGAACAACCACATGCCCGTTCTGGTCCGCGCCCAGTTGACCCCCGGTGGCAACCTGGAGCAGGCGTTTTTTCAAAGATCGGCCATTGGCGTTGTAGATTGGAAAATCAACGCAAACATTATTGAATTCGATATATGCCATGGCTGATTTCCCCGCTTTATAGCCAATAGGCAATACGATGTCTATAGCGGCCATACACAGCCAGTGTCATGCCCCACCCGATAACGGCCATTCCAATCGCCACCCCCCAGTTGAGGGCGCTTGGGGTTTGATCCAGCAAGGGCGCGCGAACCAGCTCAAGCAGATGGTAAATAGGGTTCAGATTCAGCAAAAGAGGCCCCACACGTTTAGGCATAAGGCTGGGCATCCACATTACCGGGGTCAGGTAAAACACCACCTGAAGGACGCTGGCGATAATTTGCGGCAGATCCCTATACCTGGCGCAAAGCATGGCGACAAGCAGGGCCACCCATGCCAAATTGACAACTACCAGCAAAAAGCCGGGAATGCAGGCAAGCATTGCCCAATTGGGCCATTTGCCAACAGCAAGCAAAACCAGGGGGAAAATGACGAGGTTATGGCCAAGAATCAGCGTGTTTCGCCATATCATGCGCAGAATATGCAGGAACAACGGCAGCGGCAGCTCTTTAATGATTCCTTCGGCCTCTATGAACCCTGTGCAGCCCTCGGTAACGACCGACGAAATAAACCCCCAAAGAATCAGGCCGGCAGCAAGAAAAGGCAAGAATTCCGTCATGGGGGTGTTGAAAATGCTGCCGAACACCACGCCAATCGCGCCTATCATTACGCCCATGCTGACAGTCAGCCAGAATGGCCCCAACGTAGAGCGCCGATAGCGTTGGCGGACGTCCTGCCATCCCAACATTCCCACCAGTGGGTAGCGCCGCATTGCTGCGGCAATATCTGTCCAGGCAGTGGCTATAGGGCTGTTGTGCATCAAAGTTTAAGCATATAGGTGCCATTGGGAAGGCGTTGGCGGGCATGCGCGCCAGTATAAAGTATGCGGTTGCAATGTTCTCATCTTGTTATACACTTTACCGCTGGTGTGCTTGGGTTTCCAATTTTTTCAAGTGAACCCACCCCTGCGGCGGCGGGAACCAAGGCGCGGGTAGCGGCATTGCTTACCGCGCTGCTGGTGGTATTCGCTGGCAGCCGCCTCAAACCCATAAGGAACAAATGGCAAACCGGGGTCCTGTTTTTGAACCGGGCCTTGGTTATTGCTTGTTCCAGGCCGCCAATACCCAAGTTCCCTGGAGGAGTGTTGTTCAAGCGATGATTCATTAAACAAAGCGCGGCCACCGAATATGTCTTTGCGGCGCAACTCTATGTGGAATTTGGCTGGAACAGGATTGCCGTTGATCCTGGGCGTCGTCACGATTCCATACCTGGTAAAGGGCATAGGGGTTGAGGCATTCGGGATTCTTACGCTTATTTGGTCGCTGATTGGCTACTTCAGCCTGTTTGATTTTGGGCTGGGCCGGGCCCTTACCCAGCGGGTAGCGGCAAGCCTGGCTTCAGAAGATATTCGCGTCGTTCCCCATGTAGTGAAATCCGGCCTGGTGTTCATGGCCTATACCGGTGTAGCGGGCGGAATATTGCTGGCTTTGCTGGCTTACCCTCTGGGCAGCGACTGGCTTAATGTAAGCGAACCTTTGCATGCTTCCACCATTGGCAGCCTGTTCGTGGTTGCTTTGGGCATACCGCTGGCTACCGTAACCTCCGGCTTGCGGGGGGTGCTGGAGGCTTACGAAGATTTCAAAGCCGTAAACCTGTTAAAAATCGTTCTAGGTCTTGCCAGCTTCGGCCTGCCTGCCTTGAGCCTTAAGGTGCTCGGGCCGTCGTTGGTGTATATGGTGGCATTGCTTATTGTTGCTCGTTTGGCTGTGCTGCTGGCTTATGGCGTATTGGCTCACAAGCGCATGCCCGCCGGTTGGTTTAAAAGCGCTGCGCAAGCCAATGATGTGAAAGATTTGCTGTCGTTTGGGGCGTGGATGACGGTTTCCAATATTATTAGCCCCCTTATGGTTAATGCCGACCGGTTCGTGATTGCGGCAGTACTAGGGGCAAGTGCCGTAGCCTATTACACGGTGCCATTTGAAATGGTGGTTCGCGTTTTGGCGATTCCCGCCGCCCTGACTGGCGCCTTGTTCCCCAAACTGGCTTCCACCCTAATCAGTAACCCGGCCATAGCTCGGATGCTTTACCGACGCTCCTTAAAACTTATGGGCATGGTGTTGCTAGGCATATGTGTGGCAATTTGCCTGGCATCGTATTGGGGGCTGGCGCTATGGTTGAATGCCGATTTTGCGTCCAAGTCGTGGCTTATCGTGTGCGTATTAAGCATAGGTGTGCTACTTAATGGCATTGCCTTTGTCCCGTTTGCCGCCATTCAGGCTGCGGGTGATGCCAAAACCACGGCGTACTTGCATGTGCTTGAGTTTATTGTGTATGTACCGCTGCTATTGGCAGCTCTGGACATGTTTGGTCTGGTAGGGGCGGGTTTGGCCTGGGCATTTCGGGTTGGGCTAGACTTGGTTTTGCTTTTGTGGCGGGCGAAAAGGAGTTTTGGTGAGCGTGCAGCTGCCGTGTATCAACAAGCACGGCATCCAACGAGCGAATAGTTTGGTGACCAGTAACGTTCACTTCAAGGGGGAGTGATCAAGTCATCCTTCTCTCTAGTACCCCGCAAGCCATCAACCCGCACAGCACCGCAAACCACAGCGTTGCGAATCGTATTCCGACTGCTGCCAAAGTTGCTTGTGCGGTAGAAATGCCAAAAACTGCCAGTAAAGCGACGATGGTGACTTCAGTAGAGCCTATCCCTCCCGGCATCATAGAGGCGGCCCCTGCGAGCATGGCAAGGGGATAGATGGCTATAGAGGGTAGGAATGCAATTGAAATGTCCAGTCGGCCTAGCAGCCAGGCAAAGGAAAGAGCTGTGATCGACCAAGCCAGAATTCCCAAGGCTAGTGAAACTAGTATATCCAGGGGAGTTAGCCATGTCCGGCAGGCTAGCAGCCCCTGCTTGAGCGCGGTAGCTAACCTTGCCAGTCTTTTGAGGCGCCAACGGCGCAAAATGGCAGATAGCCGGCCGAGCCACTTTATGCGGCTGGCGGCCAATATAACCAAAGCAAGCAGCAAAGCGACAAATACAAGAACAAACGGGAAAATGTTGGTTTGGGTAAGCGCCAGGCAAGATAGCGCTAGTACTGAGACCAGGTCGAACGCGCGCTCAAACACGAAGGCGCCAAAAACATTGCTGGGTGGAGCCCCCATGGGTTGCAAATATCGGATGCGGATTAGTTCGCCGACTTTGCTTGGCGTGGCGGTAAATGCGAACCCTGAAATATAGGCAAAAAACCCGAGAAACCAAGGGGTTGTGTTACCTGCCCGGTTCAATAGCCAGCGCCAGCGCACATAGCGCACCACATAGGAAAGTAAGGCTACGCCCATTAAGGTAGGTAGGGCTGCCGCTACGGAAGGAAGTTGGGCAAATACCTGGTTGTGGGAGTCGGCCCAGCTTAGCGCAAACAGGTATAACACTGTAATCAATACCAGCCCAATCAGCGTGCGTCGAACCTTCATGGTTGGGTGTTATGCTGCCGCGCCATCATGTAACAAACTCCAGGTTAAAATGACAAGTTAAATTGGCAATTCTAATATGAGCGCCGGGAAGGTGCTTCGCAATCAATTATCTTTCGGCGATCGTACTGCCGGATTCTACGAGGTAACGGGTGAACGCAATTCCCTTGGTAGTGGATTTGGACGGCACGCTGATCAATACCGACACGCTGCATGAGTCCGCATTGCGTGTATTGCGCGACTCGCCACTAGACGTCTTGCGAATTCCATATTGGCTCTCGCGTGGCAAGGCCGAGCTGAAGCGTTCTGTGGCTGAGCGGGTCAGTTTTGACCCTGCACATTTGCCATACAACCAAGTGTTGCTGGAGTGGTTGCGGGCGCAGCGCGCCGAAGGGCGTAGGCTAATTCTATGTACAGCTTCCGATGCTGGCTTTGCCCAAGCTGTCGCCGACCATTTGGGGGTGTTCGACGAGGTCATGGCCAGTGATGGCACGATCAATCTAGCTGGTTTGAACAAGGTCAGCGCGCTTGTGCAGCGTTTCGGTGCTCAGGGCTTCGACTATGCAGGGAACTCTTCCGCTGATCTGAAAGTATGGAAAAGCGCGCGGCGGGCGATTCTGGTCAATGCGTCAGCGTCGGTAGATAGGCAGGCGCAGGGACTATGCCAGGTGGAGCGGGCTTTTCCTGCGCATCGGCTGGGAATAAGCGATTGGCGGCGCGTGTTGCGCGTTCACCAATGGATGAAGAACTTGCTGTTGTTCGTGGCACTGTTCGCCGCACATCAATTGAGTAGTGGCCAGGCTTGGCAGCAGCTTGTGGTGGCTTTTATATCGTTCAGTCTGTGCGCTTCATCGGTATATATCGCCAACGACCTGTTCGATCTGGAAAGCGACAGGCAGCACCCGCGGAAACGCCTTCGTCCCTTTGCATCCGGCTGTGTGCCGGTATGGATGGGTGTTGTTCTGGCGCCGGTTCTATTGTTGGTCAGCGTCATCCTGGCTTGGCAAGTGGGTGGTCACTTCCTGTTCTGGATGCTGTTCTATTTTGTACTGACTTGCGCCTATTCGTGGGGTTTGAAGCGCTTGGTGCTTGTGGATTGCCTGGCCTTGGCCGTGCTGTACACGTTGCGTATAGTGGCTGGCGCGGCGGCGGCTGATTTGGGCTTGTCCATGTGGCTATTGGCCTTTTCGGTGTTCCTGTTCTTGTCGTTGGCCTTTGTAAAGCGCTACGCGGAATTGCAGGTGCAGCATGAGCAGGGCAAGCATAAAGCGCATGGTCGGGGCTACTACACCTCGGATGCGCCTCTTATTCAGATGCTGGGTATTACGTCTGGCTACGCTTCGGTGGTCATTCTGGCCCTTTATTTGAACAGCAGTACAGTCGTTCAGCTTTATCGCACCCCCGAGATAGTGTGGGCGGTTGTGCCTACCATGTTGTTCTGGGTCAGTTGGATGTGGCTGCGTGCGCATCGCGGTGAAATGCACGATGACCCTCTCGTGTTTGCCGTGAAAGACAAGCCCAGCCTTGCTGCAGGCGTTATCTTTGCTTTGGCTCTGGTGCTGGCCACATTGGACTGGGCCGTATGAATATCTCGTCCTGGGGAAGGTTGTCTGCTGATGAGCACAATATAGTACCTATGACTGATCGGACTCGGGTGGCTGAGACATTATCGGGCAGCGCGCCTGGCGTGTGCTTTGGCATGGGCCGCAGTTACGGTGATGCCTGCCTGAACCCGGGCGGCACCTTATGGACGGCTTCGGGGCTAAGCCGTTTCATAAGTTTCGATGAGCAGACTGGCCGCCTAGTGTGCGAGGCAGGGGTTTTATTGCGCGATATTCAACGCATGGCCGTGCCGCGCGGATGGATGTTGCCGGTTACTCCCGGCACACAGCTTGTGACTGTGGGTGGGGCGATCGCCAACGATGTCCATGGCAAAAACCACCATGTGTTTGGGTCATTTGGCTGTCATGTTACGGGCTTGCAGTTGGTACGCAGCAATGGTGAGATTATCGATTGCAGCCCGGATCAGCATGCGAAGTGGTTGTGCGCAACTATAGGGGGACTAGGCCTAACCGGGGTGATTGCAACGGCGGAGTTGCAATTGAAACGGGTACAGGGGCCGTGGCTGCAGGCCGAAACAATCCCCTTTCTTGGGTTGGATGAGTTTTTCCATTTAGCCGACAGCTCTGAGGCAGATTGGGAACACACTGTTTCATGGATCGATTGCCTGGCGGGGGCCGCAGGGCGTGGGTTGTTCATGCGAGCAAACCATTGTGATTTATCAACTTCCAGACCAAAGCCGCGCCACCTTGCCATGCCGTTGACGCCGCCGGTTTCGCTTGTCAACGCCTGGACCTTGAAACCTTTTAATTGGGCCTATTACACGGCAACGAAACGCAAGGCAGGTCTAGCAGACTGCGACTATGAGTCGTTTTTCTATCCCCTGGACAACGTGCAGAACTGGAATCGCATGTATGGGCCACGCGGTTTCTACCAGTACCAGAGCGTGGTGCCTCGCTCCGCAGGAAGAGAGGCCATTCAAAATATGCTGAGTGAAATAGCGCTGTCAGGGCAGGGGTCGTTCCTGGCCGTATTGAAGACGTTTGGCGATAAGCCGTCGCTGGGCATGTTGAGCTTTCCCCAGCCAGGCGTGACATTGGCATTGGATTTTCCTAATAAAGGAAGGCAAACATTGGCGTTGTTTGATCGGCTGGATGCGATTGTGCGCCAAGCGGGCGGCCGGATTTACCCGGCGAAGGACGCGCGTATGCCCAGAGACCTATTTGAATCTGGCTATCCTCGTTTGAATGAGTTTATGCCATATCGTGACCCAGGCATCAGTTCGGCCATGTCGAGACGTTTGATGGGGAATTAAGATGAATCAAGAAGCCAGAAAAAAAATTGTAATCGTCGGGGCCACATCGGCCATTGCCGAACAGTGCGCGCGCTTGTGGGTGCAGGGTAATGGGGTCGATATGGTATTGATTGGGCGTGATGCAGGACGTACCGAGCGAGTAGCGGATGATCTTCGCGTACGAAGCCCGGAGTCCCGCATAGAAACCTTGACTGCCGATTTCATTACACCGTCGTCAATTCAAAAGACGG
Organism: Eoetvoesiella sp.; assembly: GCF_035555955.1. Classification (NCBI taxonomy): domain Bacteria; kingdom Pseudomonadati; phylum Pseudomonadota; class Betaproteobacteria; order Burkholderiales; family Alcaligenaceae; genus Eoetvoesiella; species Eoetvoesiella sp. Next base: position 42,166 of record NZ_DATMGA010000028.1, read on the forward strand.
TGGATGATATTGTGGCTGCGGGGTCGGTGGATGTGGTACTGATTGCGCACGGTTCGTTACCGGACCAATCCGCGTGTCAGGGTAGCCTGGAGTTGTGCAGCGAAGCCTTGGCTGTGAACGGGATATCGCCGGTATTGTTTGCGGAGGCCTTTGCTGGCCATATGCAACAGCATAATCAGGGCACTCTAGGTATTATTGGATCGGTGGCGGGAGACCGTGGCCGTAAGTCCAATTATGTGTATGGCGCCGCCAAGGGCTTGGTAACGCGTTACGCACAAGGTTTACAGCATCGTCTGGCCAAGACGGCAGTCAAAGTCGTCTTGATCAAACCTGGGCCTACTGACACTCCTATGACAGCTCATTTGAAAGGGGCGGGGGCAAAGTTGGCGGGCGCTGATACCGTTGCACAGAGCATTGTGCATGGCATGGAGAAGGGCGTTGCTGTGGTTTATGCACCGGCAAAATGGGCGGTGATCATGATGGTAATTCGGCATTTGCCGAATTTCATCTTCAATAAGATGGATATCTAACTTAGCCACGTAAAGGTGGGTTAGCCCGTCGCGAATTCGCATGGTGGACCGGTAATTGAATTTTATGACTACGACACAGCAAAAAATTATTCTTCCAGGTGGAGCCGGCCTGGTTGGCCAGAATCTTGTTGCTTTATTGAAGCGCAAGGGCTACACAAACCTTGTTGTACTCGACAAGCATAAAGCTAATTTGGAAGTACTGCGGAGGTTTCATCCAGATATTGTTATTGAATATGCCGACCTGGCCGAACGAGGTGAGTGGGTAAACCACTTTGACGGAGCCAATGCTGTTGTTATGTTGCAAGCGCAGATTGGCGATCCGCAATTAGAGCCCTTCATTCGCAATAACGTCACTTCCACGAAACATGTACTGGCGGCGATTCAACAACATGATGTGCCCTATACCGTACACATCAGTTCTTCCGTGGTGGAATCAGTCGCCGATGATCACTACACAAACACCAAGAAGGAACAAGAGAAGATAGTGCTTGACAGCGGTATCAATTGCGTAGTTTTACGCCCCACGTTGATGTTCGGCTGGTTTGACCGTAAGCATTTAGGCTGGTTGTCCCGCTTCATGCAGAAGGTGCCGGTATTTCCCATTCCAGGTAATGGGCGTTATATGCGTCAGCCATTGTATGTGGGGGATTTTTGCAGCATTATTGTTAGCTGCCTAGAGTCCCGCATCAATAACCAAGTCTTTAATATTACCGGCCTGGAAAAGGTCGACTATATAGACATTATCCGCCAGATAAAAAACGCAACAAACGCCAAGGCTGCAGTCGTCAAGATTCCTTATTCGTTGTTCTATGGCTTGTTGAAGACCTGGGCTCTATTCGATAAGAATCCTCCATTCACTGCGGATCAACTGCAGGCGTTGGTTGCACACGATGAATTCGAGGTCATCGATTGGCCCGGCATTTTTAACGTCAAGGCAACACCTTTTGCCAAAGCGATCGACCAAACATTCAATGACCCCACTTACAGCAAAGTGGTTCTGGAGTTCTGATTATGGGGCAGCGTATTGCCGTACTGGGAGCAGGCCCAATGGGCTTGGCTGTAGCGTATCAACTGGTGCGTGATGGCCATAATCCCGTGGTGTTTGAGGCGGATGATCGAGTCGGTGGGATGGCGGCACATTTCGATTTTGGCGGGCTATCCATTGAGCGCTACTACCATTTTCATTGCACATCGGATACAGGGTTTCTGCAGGTACTGGAGGAGCTTGGCCTTTCGGACAAGATGCATTGGGTGGAAACCAAGATGGGCTACTGGTACCAGAATCGCCTACAGCCCTGGGGTAATCCTATTGCCTTGCTGAAGTTCAGGGGCTTGAGCTTCGCAGCCAAGTTTCGCTATGGTCTGCATGCCTTTTTGTCGATCAAGCGTAATAACTGGAAGCCGCTGGATCATGTAGAGGCAACCGGGTGGATACGGCGTTGGGTAGGCGAAGAGGCCTACGAAGTGCTTTGGCGCCGATTGTTCGATTACAAATTCTATGGTTACAAAGATAACTTATCGGCAGCCTGGATTTGGAGCCGCATCCGGCGTATTGGCCGTTCTCGTTACGATTTGTTCCGGGAAAAGTTGGGGTATTTGGATGGCGGTTCTGAGACTCTGCTGGAGGCGATGCGGGAATATATAGAAAAGCACGGTGGAGAGTTTCATCTTAAGACTCCAGCAACAAAAGTGAACATGGACGGAGAACGTGTCTCTGGGGTAGAGGCAGATGGGGAGAGGCACCTTTTTGACAAAGTGATCAGTACGATTCCTTTGCCGTATGTGCCCAGTGTGATGCCCGATTTGCCGGTGGATATTCTGGAGCGATATCGAAATATCAAGAATATTGCGGTGGTATGTGTAATCGTGAAGCTACGGAAAGCGGTTACAGAGAATTTTTGGCTGAACACCAACGACGCCGAAATGGACATTCCGGGTTTGGTGGAATATACCAACTTGCGCCCGTTGAGTGAGCATATAGTGTATGTGCCCTATTACATACCCGGAGAGCATTCTTTATATACAGAGCCCAATCAAGTGTTTCTGGACAAGGTAAAGCACTATCTAAAGAAAATTAATCCCGAACTATCGAATGAGGATTTCTTGAGTATGCATGCGAGCCGCTATCGATATGCGCAGCCGATTTGCCAGCCTGGTTATCTGGAGCAATTGCCCCCTTGTGAGCTTCCCATCAAAGGGCTCTGGGTTGCTGATACATCATACTATTACCCAGAAGATAGGGGGATATCGGAAAGTATCGATTATGGTCGAGGCATGGCAGAGCGGGCAATAAAGCTATGAGGGCGTTCTTTTCTCGTCAGTTTCTTGCGTTTTTATGCACCGGGGGAATTGCGGCTGCTGTGAATTTTGGTTCGCGGATTGTGTATAACCAGTGGATAGGGTTTTCTTCTGCGGTTCTGGTTGCTTACATAACAGGCATGATTACTGCGTTCGTGCTTGCGAGAGCATTTGTCTTCACCGGAAGCACACAGACCATACACAGATCGATAGGATTTTTTATTCTCGTTAATGTGCTCGCCGTTTTTCAAACGTGGATAATTAGTATTTCTTTTGCATACTATGTGCTCCCCATAATGGGAGTTGAGCATTATGTCAAAGATGTGGCCCACGCGGTGGGTATATTGGTGCCTGTGTTTTCTAGTTATATAGGCCATAAGCATTGGTCGTTTAAATCATAGGATAATGCTGATGGCCTTAAGGTAAATTTTCTATTGTTGACAAAATACTCGCTGTAAATTCGCGATGCTCTCAGCGTCGCCATATAAGCTTCCGTCGGCGTTTGAAATAATACCTTTCGTGCAAAGGTTGTGTAGCTCTTCTGCTAAATTATTATGACGGTAAGGGGTAATCTTCCATTCACTTGTCGCGGATGACAAAAAAGAAAAAATAGAAACTGCTAAGCAGAGAAAGAGGATTCGCTTATGACCTCCTCGGGCGATCAGTAGTACGCAACCGATTGCGGCAGGTATAACAAGCGGAACATACCGAGGGGCATCTGGTTGATTTATACCAGCTCCTAGCCTGCTGATAGTGATCCCGAGAATTAGGATAGTGGACAATGCAATGCAAAGTAATTCGAACATATATTCTTGATATTTTCGGATGGATTGATTTACGAAAAATACAAGAAAAATCAAAAATAGGGACCCTGTAGCGAGCTTTGTTGGTTCGTTTTCAACGCTTAACCAAGCATTTGATAGCATTATTAAAACATGTGAAAATCCATCGTAAAAGGAGAAATGCATGCTTCCTGCATATTTTTTCGATGACAGGTACAGCGAGATTGAGAATATAAATACCCCAACGATTAGACATGCAGCGCTGGCTCTTCTTGAGAAATTGGTCGGCCCTGTAAAAAACAGTACTATACACGCGAGCGAGAGTGCAATAATTCCTGAGCCATTGGAAATAGTGGCTAAGAGGAGTGCTATCAAAGCATAGTATAGGTGTGATTTTTCTAACGAATATAAATAGCGTTGAACTTGGCTAAATCCATATAGCGAAAATACTAGTGCCAATGCAAAAGCTATTTGGAGGGACCAATATAAATTCTCCCATTGGCGTGGTGTAATTATTAATAGTGCAAGAGTGATTCCGGTGATGATGGCGATATTTTTATCAGTCGGTGCGATGGATTTCCACGCGATAAGAAATGAAATGAATATGAGCGGCACTTGTGCAAACATCATCCAGGTCCACGGCAGGTGATGCAATATGGTAAATGAGAAGAGTGATTTTAGAATAAAGTAGGGGTGCCCATTATGTGCAGAGATTAATTCTAAGAGGGGAGGCCATTGCCCTTGGGATGTGGAGCGAAAGAGTGAGGAGAATTGGAGCTCATCCTTAAAGGGGGCACTGACAGCAGCCCTAAGGATTAGGAGAAGTAGAAATATCGATGCGGATATTGCGGTTGCATATACTGCAATATTAATATAAGTCAAGGTGAGATATTTGCTTTTTTTATGTGGTTCATTCATTTCTGGATTTGCCATATGAAATCATTATTTCCTTGGGGGGGGCGATTAGGTCTTGTTGGATTTTTGGGTAATTTGTCGTCCCTGAAGAATTCATTTCAACCGTTTCAGGTCAGAATTCTGGCGTGAGGCGTTGGATTTCTACGAAGTCGCTCACCCCTTGGGGAAAGCCGCTAAGGAGAAAAAAATCAACAGCAACGTCACCGGCGTGCGCGTACCCTATGATTTGCATTACGATATCGTGGCTCCCTGTTGGAACGATGGCGTAGGCATGCCCATATATAACAGCAAATGCAGCCATTAACCTTAAGAAGGTAATGCTGTTTTCTCTGCCTGTTGATAATTCCTTTAGTGTTTTCATGATGAAATTATTATTTCGAAATCATCTGTTGCGATGTAAAACTGACCCGTTTGAGTTGTGATTCGACAGTAGGGTGGCCAGCTTTAGCACTTCTGAATTAAGAGGATGTTATTAAATTCGGCTATTAGCCTATATTAATGAGTAGGGGCATCTACCTAATTGATAGCTATCCGTGAGGACCTGATCACCTGATTTAAGGTGCTGATTATATGTGTTTCTGTGCTATCTACCTGTGTTGTCCTGTTGCAGTCTGTAGAGGCGAGTAGGAAAGTGGTCGCAATACCAGCAGCTTGGGCAGCTTGTACGTCGCTGATTTTGTCACCGACGAGGATAGATTGCTTGGGGTCGATACTCAGTTCCTCGCACGCAGCCAGTATCATTCCTGGGCTGGGCTTACGCATCGATGATTGGCGCCGGTATTGCCCTATCCCATGCTCTGGATGATCCGGACAGAAGTACACTTTATCGATGGCTCCACCGTTCTCGGCGAAGCGCTCGGCTACCCAGTCCATAAGCTGATGAAAGTCCTCTTCAGTGTAATAGCCGCGCCCGATACCTGCTTGGTTGGTAACCACCACTACGAGATAGCCTTGTGATTTCGCGTGCCTAACCAGCTCGAAAATGCCGTCGATGAAATGGAAATCTTCACGGCGTATGACGTAGCCATGATCTACGTTGATGACGCCATCGCGGTCCAGAAAGAGCGCACGATTCTTCATTGAGTTAGTCCAGCCAGCTCGATTTGAGCGCGGGCGTAATCTTCCGGCACGCCAATATCAATGAAATGCCCTTCAGTTACAAATACGCGAAAATCCGGTTCATGCACTGCCCGGGCGAGAAAATCGCTTTCTAACGAAAACGAGCTGCCAGACTTGAAGGTATTGAGAAGGGGGGGCGGGAAAACATAGCAACCCGCATTGATAAGCCCTGGACCGCCCATTCCCTTTTCGGAAAAACCGGTGAAACGGTTGTTATCCAATTCTATGCGGCCGTAGCGCGAGGTATCCGGCACCGAGCGCGCCACGATAATGGGTTTCTTGAATTCTTGCCAACAGGCTTCAACCTGGGCGACTTCAAGGGCTAGGTAGGTGTCGCCATTGAATATGAATACATGGTCGGCGTGGCACAGACTCAAGGCTTGGCGGATGGCGCCACCTGTTCCAAGGGGTTTGTCTTCAATTGTGTATACGAGCTCCAGGCCGGCATAATGGGTGCCGAAATGTTTTTGTATGGTTTCCGCCTTGTAACCTAGGGCTAGAACAACGCGCTGGAAGCCGGCTTGTGCCAGTTGTCTTAACAGGATTTCTAGAAATGGGCGGCCACCAACAGGGGCCATGGGCTTTGGTAAGTCGGGTACAACGGAACGCAGCCGTGTACCGAATCCTCCCGCAAGGATAATGGCTTCCATATTTGCCTTATTCGGTGGACGGTTTGAAGAGTGCATTTTCGACTAGGCCGCATAGAATATGGCCCAAAACCAGATGCCCTTCTTGTATTTTTGGTGTGTCGGCTGAAGGTACTTCCAGCAGGAAGTCGCAAAGATCTTTCATGGGGCCGCCGCGGTTACCCGTAAGGCCAATGGTGCTTAGGCCGCGTTTACGTGCTTCTTCGAAAGCGCGCAGTACGTTGGGCGATTTGCCGGAAGTGCTATAGCCAATAAAGATGTCGCCCCGGCGGCCATGGGCCTGAACTTGCCTTGCGAACAGTTTTTCATAGCCATAATCGTTGCCGATGGCTGTCAGGATGGATGTATCGGTGGTAAGGGCAATGGCCGGTAGGCCAGGGCGGTCAAACGCGAAGCGGCTGACAAATTCGCCTGCTATGTGCTGGGCATCGGCCGCGCTTCCTCCGTTGCCGGCAAGCAGGATTTTGCCTTCGTTAGTCAGGCATGTAATGCATGCTTGCGCGGCTGCCTGAACAGTCGCTTGTAGGTTTGTATCTTTGGCCATTGCATCGATGATTTTTCCGGCCTCATCGATTTGCGAGCGTATGTAATTTTGCATGGGATTTTCCAAACTTCTGAAAACACTATGGCGGGAAAGCCATGTTCACACTATACCAAGCCAAGGCAACTGTGCCGCGCGTATCGTTAGAGCCGCCAGGCTTGTGTTCCATTATTGGTGAAGTGGCAGTTGCTGACCTCACCGCCAAAGCTATTCAGGGCACGTATTACGCTCATACGCCGCTCTGTGGGCACGAAAAACCACATGAAGCCGCCGCCGCCCGCACCCGAAACCTTGCCCGCCAAGGCGCCGGCCTCCAGGGCGGCCGAATACACTTTGTCGATATGAGGGTTGGATACTGTTTTGGCGGAGCGCTTCTTGTTCTCCCATCCCTGGCGTATTGAGTCGACAATTCCCTGAAAGTCGCCGCGTAACAGGCATTCTTTCATAAGCTGGGCTTCTTGCTTCATGCCATGCATTGCTGTTAGCGCGTCGGTTGCGCCAGCTTGCACATTATTGCTTTGATCGGCAATGATGGTGGCGGACTCCCGGGAAATGCCGGTGAAGTACAGAACAAGGGAAGCTTCCAGTTCGCAGACAATCCAGTTCTTGATTCGCAGTGAGTTGATGATTGTCTTGTCGTTGCCGTAGAACTCCATGAAGTTGAAGCCGCCGAATGTTGCGGAGTATTGATCTTGGCGCCCGCCTTGCAAGCTGCAGTCGATACGCTCGATTTGAAAGGCGATTCGGGCGATTTCATAGTCGTCGAGCGGCAGATTAAGTAGCTCTACAAAGGCCTTGATCATGGCAACGACTAAGGTGGACGATGAGCCAAGACCAGATCCGGTTGGGGCATCGCAGAACGTGCTCAACTCTAATGCAATCGCCTCTCCTTGGTTGTAGTGGCGAACCATATAGTTGTAAACGGCTCGGTGCAGCTTTAGTTCACCTTCAAGAGACAGGGCAGGCGCCAAATTGCAGGTCGTAGATTGTTGTTGGTCGGTGGCCAACAACCGGACAACGGGCTCGTCCAGCGTTGTGATTACCGCGTACGCGTAGCGGTCTATAGTCGCATTCAGCACATAGCCGCCATAGGTATCGCAGTAGGGGGAGACGTCCGTGCCTCCACCAGCAAGACCGAGGCGAAGGGGGGCGCGTGCGCGAATGATCATATTTGATTCCAGCAGTTCAAAAAGCTTAATGGGCTCGCGTTTGTGAAAAGAGGTGAAGGGGGTGCCGGGTGGGCTCGGGGGTGAGCCTCACGGTATCTAGTATTTCGGCCAGGCCTTGCCAAGCAGCCCTTGCTCCCCACGCTTTCTCGGCGAAGCCTATCCCGGCTTTACTAAGGTGATTCCAAAGCTGTTCATCGTTATAGAGTCGGGCAATAGCTTTGGCGAAATCTTCGGCCTCATCCGCGATAAGAATGTTTTCTTCATCTGTCAGGCCCATGCCTTCCGCGGCAAGCGATGTAGCTACGGTGGGCAGCCCCGCTGCTAACGCTGTGCCAATCTTGCCTTTGATACCCGCCCCAAACCGCAGAGGGGCTACAGAAACCTTAACCCTTTCAAGAAGCGAGTTCAAATCATCAACAAAGCCGGTGACAATAATATCGTCGCTTTGTAACGTTTGGATTTCTTGTGGAGGCTTGCTGCCTACAACAAAGAGCCGTGCACCAGGTAACAGCGAACGTAGATGTGGCATTACCTCATGGCAAAAATACAGCATGGCGTCGATATTCGGTGTGTGCTGGAAGCCACCAACAAATACGATATCCTTGCGTTGTTCCCATGCAGTTTGTGTGCCTGGAATGTCAAGAATCAGGGGAAATACGGCAAGCCGTGCATCAGGGATCTCGTTTTCCAATAGCTCCCGCTCGGCGGTGCTGACCAGGATGGATCGATCTACCGCCTCGATGGCCGCAAACTCCCGCATCTTCATCGCCTCCGCAGCGCGCGTTTTTTTCGCGTCGTCATCGAGTTGCGCTTCGCGGGTCATGCGTAAATAATGCAGGTCATGGGTATAAAACAGTGTCTTGGCCTGAGGACTATATTTTTTCACCAGCGAAAGGTTTCGTTCAACCACAGTGGGGCGGAACAAAAATACCAAATCATATCTACCGCCAAACTCTTGCAAATGTTGCTCGACAGTCTGAACCCACGGCGAATACAGAGCCTCGATGCCGGCACGTTGCAGCGCGGGTGTATAGTCGGCGACATACAGGAAATTGTCTTCCGGTATGAATGTGACCTGAAAATCCATGTCCCTTAGCAACATCATGATGTTGTACAGGCTGACGGAGCCGGCATCCTGGTCGGGGGTTGGGGTGCAGTGATCCAGCACCAATACCCGTCGTTTTGCCATACGGTCTTTCGCGCTATCTACGTCGACTCCCGAGACTTGGTGGCTGGCAAGTTGTTCTTTCCAGCGGAGAAAGAGCTTTTTGCTATTCTCGACCTGGTAAGCCTTGGCGCCTTGGGTGGTGTCCGTTCCTGATGTGATGCCTTCAAAATGGACGATTACCGATAATGGCTGATAAATAACCCGGTAGCCACGGCTGCGTATTTTCAGGGCGAGATCCGAGTCTTCACAGTAGGCGGGTAGGTAGTGTTCGTCGAAGCCGCCAAGTTCCTTGAATAATTGGGCCGGCACCATAATCGAGGCGCCCGAGCAGTAATCGGTTTCGCGCGCATAGTTATAGATTGGGAGGCGGGGATCCTGATTGCGGCCAAAATTCCACGCGCTGCCATCTTGCCAAAGAATGCCGCCCGCCTCTTGCAGCACGCCATTCGGGTATACAAGCTTTGATCCCGACAGCCCGGTTCCCGGGAATTCGATAAAGGTGCGATACAACTCTTCGAGCCAGCCGGGCGCAACTTGAGTGTCGTTGTTTAAAAAGCAAACATATTCGCCGGTTGCGGCTTTCGCTCCTATATTGCACGAGCGAATAAAGCCTTGATTCTGAGGGTTTTCAATAAACTTGACATTGGCAACATGCTTGATAATTTCGCGGGAGTGATCCGGCGAATAGTCGTCTACGACAATGACCTCGTAGGGTATGGAAGGGGCATGTTTGGCAATCGATGCAAGACACAGTAGGGTGTAATTGCATTGGCCGTAAATAGGGATAATTACTGAAACAAGCGGAGTTGCCGATGTATCCAGCGTTATGCTCTTCGCCAGATCAAGCTCTTCTTGGAATGTGAGGTCGATGGGCTCTGTTACCGGAAATGGTAAAGGCTGTATTTCCGGTGTTTGCTGCGCAGATCTGATCGCTTTTAATAGCCATCCCATGTGCTTGGTTGCAAAACGCCGATGCATGGCTTGTGTTTCGGGGCTTAACGGAAGTGCGAAATAAACCCGCTTGGCGACTGTCAGCGCCATCCTGGCATAACGCTTGGCTTGACCCTTGGGGTTCACAACCCAACGTCGAGCTTCCCGTAGCGGCCGAGTCAAACGCCATGAGTTGCTTTGTGTGAGTTCAGTAATTTGGCGCTGAGCAGCTGTTAGCTCATTTTGGAGATTTATCGCCCATTGTCCTCGTTGGGCAACTTCATTGTCTAACGACGCAACCTCAGTATTTAGTGATGCTATCTGTTGATCCAGGCTAGCTATGTGCCTTCTTAGCTGTTCAACTTCGGCATCAAGGGATTGAGCCCATTTTGCAAAACCTACATAGTGTTTGATTAGATCTGTGCTGGTAGGATGAACAATAGATGCATCAAGTGTAGGTAGAATTTCCTGAGTTGATGCGCATACGGCCAAAAAATACACGGGGTCTGTTAAATACCCCGATCCTGTAGCCAAAATATTGCCATCGTCTTGCCAAGCCGCATATGCAGAGCAAGATTTATTCAGCGGTTGAATAGTAGAGCCAATGCTGAGGCGTTGGCCATAGTACTGAACGGCCCCGAATTGGGATCGCAATATCTCGTCGAATTCCTGGAAATCCAGTTCTTTGACATGGAACTCGTTGTGGTAATCAGCCGCATCGGAATATACGGGCCGGTTTGGGGACGACATTATTAGCACGCCGTCTGGCTTTAATACGCGCCGTAATTCCGCGAGCATTTCTTGTTGCTCGGTAAGATGTTCAATAGTTTCAAACGAGACCACAACATCGAACGAGGCGTCGGGTAAATCTACGCTAGAAGCGCTATTACAAAGAAATCTTAGGTTGCTTTGATTTGCATAGGTTTTGGATGCGTGTTCGACCGCTTCATGAGATATGTCTACCCCTATTACAGAGTGGGCAGACCGTGCAATCATGGACGAACCATATCCCTCGCCGCAGGCGATATCGAGTACTTTCTTTCCCTTAACAATATCGAGAACCAACGCATACCGATGATAGTGTTCTAGTCGAATGGCGCCTTGCTCGGTAGGTATGAATCGTTCGCCTGTGAATTTCATTTTTTTATTTCCGCTTATTATTGAATGAGCATCGTGATGTTCTTCATGGGGATGCCTACCAATCCAAGCCCCGGTTCGGAGGCCTTTGCGTTGTGCCATGGTTTATTTCTCTAGGATTTCCGCTAACATGCGGAGTAACACCTGTTTGCCAGGGCGGTAGTGCAAGGCCGAACGCCGACTGCAATTTACGAGTGTTAAGCCGTGAGTTCTTAGGCAGTTCGGCGGGTCGGAACACAGGGTAATTAGCTTCCCCAGCGTTGCCAAGCGACGTTGCAGTTTCCATCCTAGTTGGCTGTCTATTTTCTAATAGCAGTATTTTCATGTGAAGCTTTGGTTGCCGTTTGAGCTAACCCAGCCACGAATCGACCGTATGGCATTGCCCGTTCTCGGTATTTCCATTAAGGTTTTTTTTGAGTGTAGTGTTTTGACTCTCGTTTGATTATCTGACTTGGAACTCTATGGAAATATAGGCAATTGTAGCGTGCCCGATTTAGGCAAATCAGGCGGAGTATGACATATTGTAACAAAATTGCCGACTCTGACGTTGGTTGAGGGGTACTCTCCCATTTTCAGGATGATCCTCCATTTTTAACGGTCGTTAAAAATGGGGTGATTACCCATGGAACGTGTCATCAGAGCACTTAAAGAACAATGGGCTCATCGGCACCGCTTCGAAACCCTGCAACATGCCTGCCGAGTGATCTGTGCAGATTCTGCTGGGTCATTACAGTCAGTCGCTTCTCATTGCTTTTAGGCGATTAACGAAGCCCTTCAGATCACCACGTAAAATATACCTGAAACCATTATAGGTACGTCGCCGAAAATTAATTATGCCTCCTGGGGCTAATAGTTGGCGAATTAGTCTGAGGGGTGAGGTTAGGTGCCAAGATCGTGAGGTTAATAGAGTGGCGAGCCTGCTACGCTCTAATTGCAGTTGCTCGCTATATGCCCTGATCTCATGCTGGTTTTGCTCAATTTCCACCCTAAATGCGCTAATTGTCTGATCCTTTGACAACAATTCTGAGCACAGCTTCTCAATTCGTGTTTGCTGCTCCTCAATCCGTGCCCGTTGCGTCTCAATAATTTCAGTTTTTTGCATTGCATAATATTTCATGTGATACTCAATGATTTTTAAACTGGAGGGTTCCGAGAGGCGAAAACGTAGATACTCAGGGCATGTTATTAAATTGAATGGGACTAAATATGCAAAAAGATAAAAGTACATGCGACGGGCGCGTTCTTCTTCGCTTTCAGCCGCTGCTACAAACGCGTAGGAGGAATCGCCTTTTAGCTCAATAGGTATGCCAAGCAGCAGGGCCTCTAATCCAACACTCGAATTAATGGTCAAAATTTTCTTGCATTGCTGTAGAAAAAACAAGCTGTTCGGTGAATCGTCGATGTGAACGAAGGAGCTCGGTTTAAGAGAGAACTGGCTTCCGGGATGTGTCCGAACCAACACCTTCCGGAGGTGCTTCAGCTTCGCGTGCGATAGGAGCGTACAGTTATCGAAACCGTTCCCGTATGCTATCAAGTTCGAATCATCTTCAACTTGGAGGGGCATTCCAAGGTCATAAAGTTCCATCGACTTTGGCGGCACGGGATCCGTACTGATGTAAAAAAAACGGTGTAGTTCCTCCATAGAGAAATCTGAGGAAATGGCGTTGCGATCTTCAGCATATCGTGTGCCCGCTTGAGTATTACCGTTAACACCCGTAAAGTCTAGATATGCTGTTGAGTGGTAAACAGGGCTGCGCAAGGGGCCAAGCTCGAGGTGCATAACAGGGATATCTCGACGCCGAGCTGCAGCGCTTAGCGATGGGCAATTAGTCCAAGTTAGAATAGCTTCAATGTCAGATCGTTCGCTGAGGACTTCCCATAACTCATGGGATAAAGAGGGTATTTCTTCCGTCAAAAACGATCTAAACGCGCTTGTTACATTGCCATCATTTTGAGCGAGTAGCTCATTGAACAATTCTTTTCGGAGAAACTTAAAGTGATGTCGATCTAGTAAATCGGGGGTCGGTAAACTATAGCCGAGCTGGGTTTGTGAGTCCTTAGTAACCTCATACCGTCCCTCTGCTAGCAAGCTCTCAGTAGGTGTCAGATACTCCTGACCAATAATATATAGACATGGCTCTTTGATGCTGGATAGTAAACGATAGAAAACCCACAAACATGGAGCCGGTTGCCCGCGCAATTCATAACCCGGCAAAAATATCGCTATCATATATTCATAGCCTAACTGTAATTGGTGCATATACAAAGCCAACCTGTTCCCTTGGCGACCAAAACTTCAGAGTCGAAATGGGCCTGCGCTGATCGAGTTCTTCGCGGATTTCGTCTTGTATACGAGCCAAGCCAGCATGGAGCAAATAGTCGCCGCTAGCGATAGGGAGTTTTGCACAAAACTCTACCTGTTGTAGTCCAGGAGTTAAATTTATTGGTGTAGAGGCGCAAATATTGTTGTCGCCCCAAATGTCATTTCCTTGTGTTTTGGATACAGAAACTCCCAGTACTACATCCGTAATGGGTTCACAAGCGGCCAGCTCGAAGCGAAAGACCACTTCCTCGCCCGACTTCAAGAGTGCACCATCAGAAAAAACTCTTCCATCCGCAGCCACTACGCTTAAATCTTTAATAATCGCTCGCGCTGTTCCGAACCGCTTCTCGCCAATCCTTTGGTTAATTTGTTCTGTAACCATTCTGCTCAGCGCGTTATGACTAAATACCTCTCGCGATACAGCTATATCGGGGTTGTTGACGGGAGTATCAGGTGCAAGCATGCCCTTTTCGTACGCGAGCACGGCGGCTAACACATCGGTTGTATCGGTTAAAACCTCACCCCGTTCGAGTACGACACAACGATCTGCATACTCAAGAACCGTTCCAGTGGAATGGGTCACCATTAAGATCGTAACGCCCTTTTGCTTCAGGGCTTCGATACGTTTGAAACATTTGTATTGGAAGCCAATATCACCTACCGATAGAGCCTCGTCTACGATAAGTACTTCCGGATCGACACACGCCTGAACCGCAAAAGCTAGTCGTACGTACATTCCACTTGAGTAGGTTTTGACAGGTTGCTCAATGAACTCGCCAATGTCGGCAAATGAAGCAATTTCTTGGAATTTGGCGTCAATCTCTTTTCTTGAGAGCCCTAGGACGCTACCGTTAAGATAGACGTTTTCTCTTCCACTAAACTCGGGATTAAATCCTGCTCCCAACTCTAGCAAGGCGGCGATCCGTCCTTGAGTCTCGACGGCACCTTCGGTGGGGTTTAATGTCCCACAGACCAACTGAAGCAGGGTCGACTTACCACTGCCGTTTCGGCCAAGAATCGCAATCACCTCTCCCTTCTTAATGCTCAACGATACGTTTCGTAAGGCCCAGAACTCTTTGAAATACTGTTTAGTTCCGCGAGCCAACATCTGCAGTAGACGATCTCGCGGTTTGGAATAAATCTCATATCGCTTACTTAGTCCACGGATATCGATTGCTATATTCGAGCGCATCGGCAAATCCTTGTCTGGAGTCTGGGGTTGTGTATTGTGCCCAAACCCACTCTTGTTAAAAACGAAAGCATTATCCATAAAGACAAAATAATAGCCCCCATCGATTAATGTTCAATATCTTGATTCACTGCATAAATAGAAAGGTTTGGGGCGGTTAGTGTCGAGCCCTGGCAGCGTATCTTGGTGAGGTTCACTTGGCGCTTGGTCGTTGTGACTGAATGCGCAGCCGCACGGGTTGGTTTTGGTCTGGGCGTATATTTCCTATGTCCGATTCCGGTTGCGGTCGTTCAGCGATAGTCTGCCTTGCATCATTGCAACATGCTGGCGGCGCCCCACTGCCTGATGTTCTTAGCGCTTCTCGAGCCCCTGACGGCGCACATCGCTCAAAGTTTCCGATATCAGAGGACATCGGCAAACCCCTTGCGTGTTTTCTGAAACCAGGCAAACCCTAGCCAGGCAACAATGCTGGCGACGATTAGACTAACGGACCAAAGCAGTAGGTTTGGCATCTTTCCAAAGAACAGCAAATCTCTGGCTTGTTCTATGGAAGGGGCCAAGGGGTTCAACATTAGTATGGGGCGAATCCGCTCCGGAATGGCTGTAATTGGGTAGAAAATCGGCGATAAGAACATGAGCACGGTGGTAACGATAACAACGACTTGGGATACGTCGCGCAGGTAAACCCCAAGCGATGCCAGTGCCCAGCTGATACCCATGGTAAATAGCAGTAATGGGATAATGGCAATAGGAAGAAGCAGTACTGTGCTATGCGGTACGCCAAAAAAAGCTAGGTATCCAATCAACCACACCAAGGTGCTGATCGCCGCGTGAAACAGTACCGAGCCAAGCGTAATCCAAGGCAATATTTCCAACGGGAACACCACCTTTTTTACATAGTTTACGTTGGCAAGAATTGTGGTGGGGGCCCTGTTTGCGCACTCGGCGAACACGTTGAATACGATTAGGCCCGCAAACAGGATTAGCGCAAACTCGGTTTTGGAGTCGCTGCCGGTATTCCAACGTGCTCGGAATATTATGCTGAAAACAAAGGTATATACCGCCAGCATGAATAGTGGGTTGAAGAATGACCACAGTATGCCCATTACCGAGCCGCGATAGCGCCCTATTACTTCTCGCTTGGTCATGGCGAGGATCAGGCCGCGGTTGTGCACCAGGCTGGCAATCAGTGCTTTTGGGGAAATCGAAAACTGCTGCATGAATTAGAAAACCTCGGCGCGTGTCAACGAAGTGCCCTGGGCGTCCTTTGCCGAAAGCACGGGTTCGCCCTGGATTGGCCACTGGATGTTCAATGATGTGTCATTCCAAATAATGCAGCGTTCGTGCTGTGGGGCGTAATAGTCAGTGGTTTTGTACAGGAATTCGGCCGTGTCCGACAGCACAACAAAGCCGTGGGCGAAGCCCTCCGGCACCCAAAGTTGCTTTTTGTTTTCGGCAGTCAGTATTTCGCCAACCCATTTGCCGAAGGTGGGGGAGTTTTTGCGAATATCCACCGCTACATCGAATACTTCGCCGGCAACTACTCGTACCAGCTTTCCTTGCGGCTGCTGAATCTGGTAATGCAATCCACGCAGCACATTTTTGGCTGACTTGGAATGGTTGTCTTGCGCAAAGCTTACTTTTCGGCCAATGGCTTCTTCAAATTGGGCGTGGTTGAAGCTTTCAAAGAAAAAGCCGCGATCGTCCCCGAAGACTTTGGGTTCAAAAAGAATCACGTCTGGAATGGCTAACCGAGTGGCTTTCATTTATTTGGGCTCTTTGACGATTTGCATTAGGTACTTGCCGTAGCCGTTCTTGCTCAAGGGTTTGGCCAGTTTTTTTACCTGCTCCGCATCGATCCACTTCTGGCGGAAAGCAATCTCTTCCGGACAGGCCACTTTAAGGCCCTGGCGGTTTTCCAGGGTGGCAATGAATTGGCCGGCCTCTAGCAAAGATTCGTGCGTGCCGGTATCCAGCCAGGCGTAGCCGCGGCCCATGATCTCTACATTCAATTTGCCCTGTTCCAGGTACAGGCGATTCAAGTCGGTAATTTCCAGCTCGCCACGGGGCGAGGGTTTCAGGTCTTTTGCCAGGTCTATGACCTGGTTGTCGTAGAAATACAGGCCGGTTACCGCATAGTTGGATTTGGGCTTGGCGGGTTTTTCTTCCAGCGAAAGCACTTTGCCTTCTTCATTGAATTCGGCCACTCCGTAGCGTTCTGGGTCGTGCACGTGGTAGGCGAATACGCTGGCGCCATTCTGGCGCAGCATGGCATTGCCCAGCAGCTTGTGGAAGTCGTGGCCGTAGAAAATATTGTCGCCTAGTACCAGGGCCGAAGGGTTGTTGCCGACGAAGTCTGCGCCAATAATAAAGGCTTGCGCCAGGCCGTCTGGGCTGGGCTGCACGGCGTATTGCAGGTTAAGGCCCCATTGGCTGCCGTCGCCCAATAACTGTTCAAAGCGTGGCGTGTCTTGCGGGGTGGAAATAACAAGAATGTCGCGTATGCCGGCCAGCATTAGCGTGGACAGCGGGTAGTACACCATGGGCTTGTCGTATACCGGCAGCAGTTGCTTGCTAACGGCCAGTGTGGCGGGGTGCAGGCGTGTGCCGGATCCCCCGGCCAGGATTATGCCTTTGCGTTGTGTCATGGTTTATTTCTCTAGTATTTCCGCCAGCATGCGGGCCACGCCTGTTTGCCAAGGGGGCAGGGTAAGGCCGAATGTGGATTGTAATTTACGGGTGTTAAGCCGCGAGTTTCTGGGCCGTTCGGCCGGGGTGGGGAAGGCGCTAGTGGGCACGGGTTTTATGGCATCTGCCGCCACCTTTAGTGGCATGCCGTGTTCGCGGGCCAGGTCCAGCACGAAGCGGGCATAGCCATGCCACGATGTTTCGCCGCCGGCCACCAAGTGGTACAGGCCGGCTACTTCTGGCCGGTATTGCGCTACGCGCAGGGCGTGGGCGGTAACGTCGGCCAGCAGGTCGGCCCCAGTGGGGGCGCCGATTTGGTCGTCTATTACAGTAAGTGTGTCTCGTTCTTGCCCCAGGCGCAGCATGGTCTTGGCAAAGTTGCCGCCGCGCGCGGCGTACACCCAACTGGTGCGAAAGGTCAGGTGTTGGCAGCCGGATTCTTGTATGGCGGCTTCGCTTTCGGCTTTGGTTTGGCCATACACGTTCAATGGGCTGGTGGCATCGGTTTCCACCCAGGGGGTGCTGCCGCTGCCGTCGAATACGTAGTCGGTGGAATAGTGCACCAGCCAGGCGCCCAGGCGCTTGGCCTCTGCCGCCAGCATGGCCGGGGCTTGGGTATTTAGCAGGCGGGCCAGGTCGGGCTCGCTTTCGGCTTTGTCCACGGCGGTGTGGGCGCCGGCGTTTACGATTATGTTTGGCGCAATGCTGCGCACGGCGCGCTCTACGTCGTCCAGGCGGGTATAGTCGCCGCCCGGCGTGTCGGGGCCCAGGGCTATTAGCTCACCCAGTGGGGCCAGGCTGCGCTGCAGTTCCCACCCTAGTTGGCCGTCTTTTCCTAATAGCAGTATTTTCATGCCGGGCGTTGCGTATGGTGTGGCTCAACCCAGGTTCGGCGGGGGGCGGTTTGCGCACTGGCAAGCCTCTTCGGGGCGAAGTCCAAGACGATGAGGCCGGCGCTGCCGGTCACGAATATAGCCATAAGGTTGGGTTAAGCGGGTTAAGAAAGGAAGCCTGCGGAGGGGCCTTTTGTTGCTATTGCTGTAGGCGATGCCATTGTAGAGGGAATACCCCTTTGACGCATACGCCGACGCCCCATTTTGGTGCAATGCAGCAATAAGCAGCTATTTATTGTAGCCATGTTACAACGTTGGCCCGTGCATAGGTGTGTCGAATAACTACTTGTTATAAATATAGATTAGGGCGTAGTAGTGGTTTAAAACTACAGGCGGTTCAACAGCAACGCCAGGAACATGCCCAGGTTGCCACTGGGGGTCATCCGGTACAGCCCGGCTTTTCTGAACCCAATGATGCGCGGTAGTAGCCATTGTTGCCGCGCCGCGGCGAACTGCGCCATGGTCCGGCGGTTTTCCGGGGGCATGTGCGGGGTCAGCTTTTGCAGGGCATGCAGGTGGATGTCGTTGTTGCGCTTAAGGGTGGTGCCGAACAGTTTGGCAATGCGGCTGGCCAGGGAAGGGCCGCCGGCGGTCATGCCGATTAGGTTGCCATCGTGCTGGCGGTAGCGCAGGCCGGGTTTTGGGTCGAAATGCACGGCGCCGCCGCAGGCGGTTACAACCAGGTAGGCCCACCAGTCGTGAATCACGATCTCGGTGTCCTGGCCGGCCAGGCATAGCAGGCGGCGGGCGGCGTGGTTGAACACCATGGTGTTGCCGCCGGTAATGTTTTGCATCAAGGCGTTGGCAAAGCCGGGCGGACGCGTAAAGTTGGGCGAGAGCCCTATTTCCTGGTTGTTGGCGTCCACCAGGCGGGTGCGGGTGCAATACAGCGCGGGTTTGTCGGCGCTCTGGGTTTTCAGCCAGGCCAGGGCGCGTTCCAGTTTGTCGTCTTCCCAGATATCGTCCTGGTCGGAATAGGCGTAGTAATCGGCCTGGATGTCGGGATTATGGGTCAGTGAAACAAAGTTGCGGCTCGAGCCCTGCGCGGGGCCTTGCAGTATGGTCAACTGGCCCGGCGCCCATTGGGCCTGGTAGTGGTGCAGAATGGGCAGGGTCTGGTCGGTGGATCCATCGTCCGAGGCCCAGGCCCGCCAGTTGCCATAGGTTTGGCGCGCAAAGGAATCCAGTTGTTCCGGCAGGTAGCGTTCGCCCTGGTAGGTGGCCAGCAATATGGCAACCAGGGGGGCGGTTTTGGCGGTGATGGTAGGGGCCGGGCTGTTCAAGGCGCTGGGGTAAAGTGGGGTTGGGGCGATGATAGCACCTACCCGAAAGGATACAATTCACGCAACACATTCTGCGATGACGTTTGCATGAAGCCTGTAGCCCCCTACCCCACGCTGGCCGAACGCTATCCCATAGCCTTTGGCGCGGGCGTGGTGGATTTCCTGCTGGTTGTGGCCGGCAGCTATCTTGCGTATTACCTGCGTTTCAACGACTGGTATATGTTGGACTACTACTTGGTGGCCAGCATGGTTGTCGCCCTGGTGGCGGTGGGCTGCCAGGTGCTGGTGGGCAGCTATTTGTCGTGGCGTGGGCGGCATTTCTTCAGGCAGTTGGGGCGTATCTACCTGGGCTGGCTGCTGGCCGTGGCGGTTATTGCCGTGTTGGCGGTGCTGCTGCAGGTGGCCGAAAGCTATTCGCGCATCTGGCTGGTGCTAACGGTGGTGCTGGCGTTGTTACTGGGGTCGGTGTTTCGGCTGTGTATTTTCTTGTTCCTGCGCTACACGCGGGTGCGCGGGCGCAACCTGAAGCGGGTGCTGGTTGTCGAGTCGGGCGATTCGGCGGCCAATTTGCGGGCCAGGCGTGCGCTGCTGCCCGAGCATGGCTACAAGGTGGTGCAGACCCTTCCTTTTGGGCGCAGCGAGGAATGGCTGGCGCAGGTTGGGCAGGCCGTGGCGCAAAGCGGGGCGCACGAGTTGTGGCTGTGCCTGCCGCTGGAAGAGGGGCGGTTCATCAAGTCCATCTTGCATGCGCTGCGGCTGCAGACGGTGGATATTCGCTACTTCCCGGATCTGGGCGATTTGCCCCTGCTGAACCACCGGGTGGGCGAAGTGGCGGGCTTGTATACGCTGGACCTTAGCCGCAGCCCCATGGAGGGGCCGGCGCGGCTGGTGAAGCGGGCCGAGGACCTGGTAGTGGGGGGCTTGCTTTCGGTGCTGGTGCTGCCGGTTTGCCTGGTGGTGGCGGTGGCCATTAAATGCACGTCGCGCGGGCCGGTGATTTTCAAGCAGTATCGCACGGGCATCAATGGCCGGCAGTTCAAGGTGTATAAGTTCCGGTCCATGGAGGTGCACGAAGAGGCCTCGGGCCAGGTTACCCAGGCCAGCCACGGCGACCCGCGCGTCACGCGCCTGGGGGCGTTCTTGCGCCGCACCAGCCTGGACGAACTGCCGCAGTTCTTCAATGTGCTTCAAGGCCGGATGTCGCTGGTGGGGCCGCGCCCGCATGCCCTGGCGCACAATGAATACTACAAAGAGGTGGTCGAATCGTACATGCAGCGCCACAAGGTCAAGCCGGGTATTACCGGCTGGGCGCAGGTGAACGGCTATCGCGGCGAAACCGACACGCTGGAAAAAATGGAAAAGCGGGTGGAGTACGACCTTTGGTACATCAATAACTGGTCTTTGGGGCTGGACCTGAAGATTGTTCTGCAAACCGTGTTTAAGGGTTTCTTCAATTCCCAGCCGTAAGGCGGGGGGTATCGTTGAATGCCGGGGATGGAAAATTTGCGCATCGAGGTTGTGGTTCCCACGTATAACGGCGGCGGCGTGTGGCGGGTTGCGGCGCAGGCGTTGGCCGGCGCCGTAGAGGCCAGCGGGCTGGAGATTGGCGTTTTGGTGGTGGATTCCTCTTCGCGCGATTCATCCGCGCAAGTGGCGCGGGACGCCGGGTTCCAGGTGATGGTAATCGACTCGCGCAGCTTCGACCACGGCGGCACCCGCAATATGGCGGCGTTGGAACATTGCACCGGCTGCGATGTGGTGGTGTTCTTGACGCAAGACGCCATTATGCAGGGGCCGGATTCGCTGGCCCGCCTGGTGGAAGCCTTTGCCGACCCCAGTGTGGCCGTGGCCTATGGCAGGCAGTTGCCGCATGAAAACGCCAACCCCATTGCCACGCATGCGCGCTTGTTTAATTATGGTGTTCGAAGCTATATAAGCGGGTTGGACGATAAAGCTGCCATGGGGCTGAAGGCGGTGTTCACCTCGAATGCGTTTGCCGCCTACCGTTTGTCGGTGTTTGCGGAGCTGGGCGGATTCCCGGAAAAAACCATACTCAGCGAAGACATGTACTTTGCCGCGAAGGCGGTGTCCGCCGGCTACAAAGTGGCCTACGTGGCCGAGGCCACGGTGCGCCATTCCCACAACTACACGCCGTTGGAAGAGTTCAAACGCTACTTCGACATAGGCGTTTTCCAGCGCGACGAGGCCTGGATAGGCCGGGAGTTCGGCGGCGCCGGGGGAGAGGGCAAGCGGTTCCTGGTCTCCGAGGCGCGTTATTTATTGACGAAAGCGCCGCTGTGGCTGCCCAGAGCCTGGGTGCATGATTTTCTGAAGATTGTTGGGTACAAGCTGGGCAAGAACTACCAGCGGTTGCCTATGAGGCTAAGGCGCGGGTTCAGTATGAATGGGAAGCATTGGGGGTAGGGGGGCACGTTAAGCCGCTTCTTGAATCATGCGTACTGGGGGCTGCTTGTGCTGCATGGCACGCCATAGGTCGTAGTTCGTTTGCAGATTCATCCAGAAGCGCGCGGTGCTTACGCCGGCGGCTTCCAGCCTGATTGCCAGGTCGGGGCTAATTCCAGCATGGCCGTTTAATACCCGTGAGAGCGCGGGCCGGGACATGCTTAGCCTTTCCGCAGCATCGCTAACAGACAGCTCCAAGGGCTCAAAAACCATTTCGCGCAGCATTTCGCCTGGATGGGGGTGATGATGAATCATGAGGTGTTCCTTCAATGGTAGTCTTGGTAATCCACGAGTTCGACATTCGCCCCGGCAAAACGAAATGTCACGCGCCAATTACCGTTTACCGATACAGACCAATGGCCGTTCAAATTGCCTTGCAGTTGATGCAATTGCAATTTAGGCAGATTCAGCTCGACCGGTGTTTGGGCTGCGTCCAATAGCGCGAGGATCATGGTGAGTTTTTTTGCGTGTGCAGCCTGAATACCGCTTTTTGACCCCGTTTCATAGAACAATTTCAGCCCTTTATGGCAAAAACCAATAATCATGTCAGCATATTTAAGGCGGGTTTATATGGGGTTGGCGTTTCTGTAGTGCGGTGCGCAAGCCTGTGAACGTTGCTTGTTGGGTTATTTCATTGGGTTGATCGTAGTAGCATGATCATTGTATGCCGTAACGGCACGAGGCACAATACCCATTGCGATACTGCTGCTGCCTGAGAGCGATGTCACGTACGGATTTCTAATGTCAGCTTGGCTATTCGTCTTGATTGATATTAAACTAGTCAGATGACTGGTTATTGGGGTAAAAATGAAAACCTGGCCTGTACAAGACGCGAAAGCGCGTTTCAGTGAGTTTCTTGATGCTTGCCTTGCCGATGGGCCGCAAATGGTTACGCGCCGTGGCAATGAAGAGGCGGTATTGGTGCCGGTTGCTGAATGGCGGCGGCTGCAGGCGGCGGCTCGACCATCGCTTAAACAGTTGCTGCTCTCGGATGAAGCGCGCACCGAATACCTGGCGCCACCGCGTAGAGCGATCCGGCGGCGGCGTGTTGAGCCGATTCGTTAGGTAGTGTCATGTATCTGCTGGATACCAACGTTATCTCGGAGCTGCGTCGGCCCCGGCCACATGGTGCCGTGGTTGCCTGGCTGCAGACGGTGGATGAAAACGATTTATATTTGTCGGCCGTGACCTTGGGAGAGATTCAAGCGGGCATCGAGTTGACCCGTGACCAGGATCCCGCCAAAGCGGACGAGATCACGCGGTGGGCCGATTTGGTTGCGGGTACGTATAACGTGTTGCCTATGGAAGCTGAAACTTTCCGGCTTTGGGCACGGCTTATGCATGGCCGTTCCGACACCTTGTACGAAGATGCCATGATCGCTGCAACCGCGAAGCAGCACATGCTTACCGTAGTCACCCGCAACGTGGGCGACTTCATGCACTTTGGTGTAGAGGTTTTTAACCCGTTTGAATAATGCTTGTTTTGAGCTAGTTGAACGATTCCACGGTGTGCTGCACGATTTCCATATACCACGGCACGGGGATGGGATCGGCTGGCTGGCATGTCCAGGTGCCGTTTGGCGCATGGCCATTGGCGGGCTAGTCTTTGACTGATTGCCGCATTTCCCAGCGCCAGGCGTCTTCGCACATTTCCTTTATGCCCTTGCCGGCTTTCCAGCCCAGCTTTTGTTCCGCAAACGTGGTGTCGGCCCAGCACGAGGCAATGTCGCCGGCGCGGCGGCCGGTTATTTCGTAGGCCACGGGCCGGCCGCTGGCGGCTTCGAAAGCGCGCACCATGTCCAGCACCGAATAGCCTTCGCCGGTGCCCAGGTTTACCGTCAGCATGTCTTGCTGGGCGGCTTCGCAGTAGCGTAGCGCGGCCAGGTGGCCTTCGGCCAGGTCCATAACGTGAATGTAGTCGCGCACGCCCGTGCCGTCGGGGGTGTCGTAGTCGTTGCCGAATACGTGCAGTTTTTCGCGCTGGCCGGTGGCCACCTGCGCCACATAGGGCATAAGATTATTGGGCACGCCTTGCGGGGCTTCGCCGATCAGGCCGCTGGGGTGCGCGCCCACCGGGTTGAAATAGCGCAGGCGCGCAATGCGCCAGCCTGGCTCGCTGTTGTACAGGTTTTCCAGAATGTCTTCGACCACCAGCTTGGTGTGGCCATAGGGGTTGGTGGCGCTGCGCGAATGGTGTTCCGGTATGGGCAGGATGGAAGGCTCGCCGTAGACCGTGGCGGAAGATGAAAATATGAATGTGCGCACGTCGGCGCGCTGCATGGCGCTTAGCAGTTGCACGCTGCCGTTGATGTTGTTGTCGTAATAGCTTAGGGGGACTTGGGTGGATTCGCCCACCGCCTTCAGCCCCGCAAAGTGCATGACGGCGCTTATGCTATGGCTGGCGAATACGCCGTCCAGCGTTTGGGCGTCGCGGATATCGCCCTGGATAAACGTGGGTGGTGTACCGGTAATGCGCTCGATGCGGTCGAGTACCGAGCGCGCGCTGTTGCACAGGTTGTCCAGAATGACGACCTGGTAGCCGGCTTGCTGCAGCACTACTGTGGCATGGCTGCCGATAAAGCCGGCGCCGCCGGTAACCAGGATGGAGGTATTCATGAATGGGAGAGTGGATTTCATCAAGTTACAATGTCGACGCTTGGTATGCTGGGTGATTCTTGCTTAATATTTATGTGCCGAATCGCTTAGGCCGAACATAACAATTACGCGGAACGTTGTGATGAATTATAAGGAAGTCCCCATTCAAACCGGGGCCTGGGGTTTGGATGGCATTTGCATTGTAAACGTCAAGACGTTTACCGAAAGGCGCGCGCATATCGAAGGTGAGCTGCGGCGTTTTGGGTTGGTGGGCGAGCTGGTGCTGGAACACGACGCCAACGAAATCACGCCCGAGCTCGATGACCGGTATTACCTGCCCAACCCCCAGCTTACCAATGGCCATAAGTCCTGTGGACTGAAGCACGTTGCCATTATGCAAAGAGTCGTGGCACGGGGCTGGCGGTATTGCCTGGTGCTGGAAGACGACGCCATTTTGCACCGCGACTTCAAGCAGGGCGTCGAGAACGCGCTGCGCGAGCTGAAACGCGATTACGCCAACACCCCCGCCGTGGCGTTCATTGGCTGCGGCGGCAACTGGTACACGCCGCGCAGCCAGCGCAAAAAAGGGCAGCACCTATACCCCGCGCGCAAAGGGCGCTTTACCGATTCATACATCATCAACGCCGAAGCGGCGCAACAGCGCCTGGACTGGATCGCCCGCAACAAAATGCGCAACGCCATCGACAACGCGTTCGACATCATGGACACGGAGCTGGGCATCCAAATGCTGTGGCTGGAGCCCACCGTGGTCGAGCAGGGCACCAAGCGTGGCCTGTTCGATTCTACCCTGGAAGGCCGCTGGCCTTCCGCCATTCAAGGGTTCCTGCATGCCTGGGAAAAGTTTCGCCGCAAATATTTGTACCAGTTGTGGCGGTAGAGGAAAGCTGTTTTGCGGGTCAGCCCACTTTCTTTGTCGCCGATGCCGTAGTTTTGCGCAGTGATATTTGCATTCACTGGGTGGGGTGGCGGGGCTGGTTCTTTCTTCTTATAGTGCTTGCATTCATTACGCGTAGGATCCGGCATGAACAAGCACGACGCCAGCTACCGCCTGTTGTTTCACAACCCGCATCTGGTACGGGGCTTGTTCCAGGGCATTGTGCGCGGCCCGTGGCTTAGCACTCTGGATTGGGAAGGCCTGCAGGCGCTGCCCACCGATTACATCTCCGACAAGCTGCGCCAGCGCCAGGGCGATTGCGTCTGGCGCATTCCGCGCCGGGACGGGCAGGCGTTGTTTTTGCTGTTGATGCTGGAGCATCAGTCGAACAACGACCATGCCATGGCGCTGCGCATGCTGACCTACCGGGGCTTGCTGTACGAAACGCTGTTGCGGCGCGAGCCGGGCTTGTCGCCCACGGCCTTGCCGGCCGTGCTGCCGCTGGTGCTGTACAGCGGCGTGCCGCGCTGGAGCGCTGCGTTGGACGTGGGCGATCTCATTGAACCCGCGCCGCCGGGGTTGCAGGCGTATCAGCCTACGTTGCGGTATTTATTGCTGGATGAAGGGCAACTGGTGGAACAAGGCGGCTTGCCCGGCGATAACTTGGCGGCGCTGCTGTTTCGCCTGGAGCACAACCGGGGCCTGGAGGATGTACAAAACCTCATTCAAACCGTGTATAACTGTACCGAAGGGCCGCAATACCGCGAACTGCGCCGCGCATTCGTAAGCTGGACGCGCCACGTGCTGCTGCCGCGGGCCTTGCCGCAGGTGCAGGTGCCGCCCGTGGACGATTTACTGGAGATTACCGATATGTTGGCAGATCAATCACGATCGTGGACACATCAGTGGAAAATGGAAGGGATACAGGAGGGCGAGGTGGCTGTGTTGCTGCGCTTGTTGACGCGCAAGTTTGGCGTACTTCCCGAGCCTATTGAGAAGCGCGTACGGGGTGCAACCACGGCGCAATTGGAAACCTGGTCGCTGAATATTCTGGATGCTGAAACTTTGGAAGAGGTCTTCCTCGGCTAAATCGTTCGAACTAGTCGAATGATTCCGCGGTGTGTTGCACGATTTCCATATGCCACGGGCCGGCCGCTGGCGGCTTCGAAGGCGCGCACCATGTCCAGCACCGAATAGCCTTCGCCCGTGATTTGTATCAGTTGTGGCGGTAGAGGAAAGCCATTTCATGTCTCCATGGAAGGCGGGATAAGCCGCTTTCATCTGCCCCGGTTCGAAGCCGGGGCTTTTGTTTTGGATCTGGAGATTCTTGGGTTCGAAAGAAGCCGTCGGTGCTGATCGTCATGGAAAACCCCGTATTGACGCTTTGCGGCTTGCCGCATAGACTTTTCTTATATTCTGAATGTATTCATCAATGCTGAATAAAAATAGGAATCGAGGTCCATCGATCATGAAACTGGCTGAGTCATTGTCCGAAGAAAACACCAAAGGGCGCATCAAGGCGGTCGGCAAAGTGTTTGAAATCTTGAACGCTTTGGCTGCCATCGGCGCGCCGTGCCGCTTGTCGGTGCTTTCCCGCCACCTGGGCATGCCGGCGAATGTGCTCCGGTCCTATCTTGTCAATCTGCGCGACCTGGGCATGGTGAATCAAAACGTCGCGACGGGGCTTTACGACCTCGGGCCGGCTTTGGTGCCCCTTGGCATGGCGGCTTTGCGCCGCTTCGATTTGATGAAAGTGGCCCAGCCTTTGATGGAAGAGCTTGGCGAAGGCTTGAATGAGCCGGTCACGCTTCTGACCTGGGGCGACCGTGGGCCGATAGCCATACACAGTGTCGAGCGGTATCGGAACTTTCCGTACGAGGTGAAGATCGGTTCGCTGGTAAGCGTAACGGCCACGGCGGCGGGCCGCTGTTTTCTGGCGCATCTTCCGTTCGACCGGTGGGAAGATCTTGTCGCCAAGGAACGCCAGGAGCGCGGCGCCGTTGTGCCTGGCGATGCCGAACTGAAGATGGAGCTGGAAAAAATACGCCGTTCCGGCCTGGCCACCCGCCGCGATCTGCTGGCAACGCGGGAAGGGCTCGGGCCGCTTCAAATAAAGGTTCTGGCCGCGCCCGTGTTCGGGGCGGACGGAAAGATGGTGGCGGCTTTGGCCATCATCAGCCAGGATCCCGCTTTCGAGCTGGATGGCGCTGGCCGGCAGGCGACGGCGTTGACCGATGTGACGCGGCGGATTTCCGGGCAGCTTGGCTATCGGGCGCCAGATAGCGGAAAAGGGGGCGGCGCGGCATGATCCGCCCCGAGGGTTTCATTCGATAAATTGCGGACGAGGCCGGCATTGAGGCCGCTTTCGGTCTTTTCAATGGCGTTGGCCG
Source organism: Eoetvoesiella sp. (assembly GCF_035555955.1). Lineage (NCBI taxonomy): Bacteria > Pseudomonadati > Pseudomonadota > Betaproteobacteria > Burkholderiales > Alcaligenaceae > Eoetvoesiella > Eoetvoesiella sp. The sequence goes on from NZ_DATMGA010000028.1 coordinate 70,121, forward strand.
CGACGATTGCAGCGTAGTACCACAGTTGTATACCCGGATTCTTAATCTTAAGAGAGGATACATCATGAAATGGAACACATCGTTGAGTCGCATAGTTGGCGTGGTTTCGCTAAGCGTCATGGGCATGGGCTCGGTTCTTGCGGCCGAAATCACCATGGCCACCTGGGGCGGAATCTACGGCGAGACGTTTAAAAAGGTTCTGGCCGAGCCGTTCGAGAAGGAAACCGGCATCAAGGTAAATTTGATCTATGGCAATTCGCTGTCCAACTATCAGAAGCTGGTTGCGCAGAAGCAGAAGCCTCAGATCGACATCGTTACGTTGGGCTCGGACGTGGCAACCCAAGGGTACCAGGATGGGCTGTTTCAAGCCTTGGATCCCAAGGAGTTTCCCGAGGTCAATCTGGAGAAGGACCGTGGCGTCCGTTACGTGGAAGGCAAGCAGTTGCCGTTTCTGCCCTTTTTCCTGCTGAGCTACGGCATTCTTTACCGCACGGATCTGGTTCCTTTCGAAATCACTTCGTGGAACGATCTATGGGACCCTCGTCTCAAGAACAAGGTCGGGGTTTCTTCCCCCAGGCATGCCGGCGGCGCCTTCCTTCTTATGATGAACAAGCTGGCGGGCGGCACGGAAAGCAATGTGGCGCCGGGCTTGGCGAAAGTCAAGACGCTGGGCAAGAACCTTTTGCTCGTGGCGGATGGCGATGCGCAGCAGATCCAGCTTATTACGCAGGGCGAGGTATGGGCGCAGACCGTGGTAAGCGGCGCGGTGTCGGGGCCTATCGAGAAGGGGCTGAAGGCGCGGTACGTTGTGCCCAAAGAGGGGGCGGTGGGCATCCTGGACGTGCTTGGGCTTGTGAAGAACGCGCCCAACTCCGAGGACGCGAAAAAGTTCCTGCGCTATGTGCTTGCGCCGCAGCGGCTTGAGCGTATTGTGAATGCGCTTTATGTCATGCCCACCAACCCCGATGTGCCCATCGACGCCAAAGTGGTCAGCATCGTCGGAGGAACGCGCGAAGACCTCAAGCGGCTGGTGTTCTTCGACGAAAAGGCGCAGACGAAGAATCGCGCCGAATGGATCGAGGAATGGGACAAGGAAATCCTGCCCATGACCAAGCGCTGACCCTGTGAACCGTTTGTCAGGCATGATTATGTCCAGTCCAGATACGCTGCTGTCGCTACGGTCGGTGGAGATCGCCTACGGCAATGTGGTGGCGTTGCGGCCGTCGTCCTTCGATGTGCGTGAGGGCGAGTTCGTGACGCTGCTGGGGCCAAGCGGCAGCGGAAAGACGTCGCTGCTGCGAGCCATTGCGGGCTTTTTGCAGCCGTCCGGCGGTACGATCAGCCTTCGAGGCGTTTCGCTGTCGGGCGTGCCTCCTCACAAGCGCAACATCGGCCTGGTCTTCCAGAACTATGCGCTCTTTCCGCATCTCAACGTCGAGCAGAACATTGCCTTCGGGCTGGAGATGCGCAAGCTTCCCGAAACGGAGATGCGCAGCCGCATCGCCGACGTATTGCGCTACGTGCAGCTCGAAAACCTGGGGAAGCGCCGTATTCACGAGCTTTCCGGAGGGCAGCAGCAGCGCATCGCAATCGCCAGGGCTTTGGCGATTCGGCCGGATCTTCTGCTGCTGGACGAGCCCATGTCGAATCTCGACGCGCAACTGCGCACTTCCATGCAGGGAGAGCTGCGAGCCTTGCTGCGCGATGCGGGCGTGACCGCCATCTACGTTACGCACAATCAAGAAGAGGCGTTGTCGATGTCCGACCGCATCGTCGTCATGTCCAGCGGCGAGATCCGGCAAATCGGCGCGCCTTCTGAAATCTACAGCCAACCGCGCGACACCTTCGTGGCGAGTTTCGTCGGGCAGTCGAATATCTTCCGGGCCAGCATCGGCGCATGCACTGGAGAGCGGTGCGTGGCGCGGGCGGAGTGGGGCGGGGACGTGGAGCTGGCCGCCAACGGATTGCCGGCCGAAATCTTCGCCATGATCCGTCCCGAACGGATTCGCATCCAGGCGGATGGCGGCTCGGAAAAAACCAATTCGGTGGAAGGCCGTATCAGCCATGTGAGTTACCTTGGCAATCACCAGATGGTGAAGGTGGCCGTGCCGGGCTATTCGTTCATTGTCGCTCAGCCGGCCAACGAAGGCGGTGCGCAAGCCATGGCCGGGCAAAGAGTCTGGCTGCAGTGGCCGGCCGACGCGGTGGTTCCAGTGAGGCCGGCATGATTTCTTCCTGGCCTCAGCAAGCGAGTAAATCCATTCAGCGCAGCCTGTTGATATGGCCCGCGCTGATTCTGACGGCGTTCTTCTGCATTTCCCTTGCGGGGCTGCTGGCTGCGAGCTTCCAGGCGGCTGGCGGAGGCCATGGGTATACGCTGGCGCATTACGTGCGGGTTCTGACGGAGCCGCTCTACCTGGATCAGCTTGTCGCGACGTTGCGGATTGGTTTCATTACGGTATTGATCGGATTGCTGCTGGCCTTGCCCATTGCCTTCTGGGTGGTCAGGACCAAGCGCAACTGGGTGCGGGCGGCTCTGATCATGTGCGTGACGGTGCCGTTCCTGACCAGTATGATCGTTCGCCTTTACGCGTTGACCATCATTCTGGCCAACACCGGCCTGGTCAATCAGTTTCTGCGCTGGATCGGGTGGGTGCCGCAAGATGGATTCCTGCCGCTTTTGCGCCATGAGCCTGGAGTCATCATCGGCACGACGGCGTTTGTCCTGCCTTTCATGATCTTCATGTTGATAGGCAGTTTCCGGCGCATGGACGGCACGCTCGAAGAGGCGGCCGCCAGCCTCGGAGCCAATGAATTCAAGGTTTTCTTTCGCGTCACGCTGCCGTTGCTGACGCCGGGCATCGTCAGCGCCATGTCATTGGGCTTCGTGCTGGCCAGCGTGGCCTTTTCCAGCCCGCTGATATTGGGCGGCGGCAGCGTGAACATGGTGGCCAACGCCATCTACAGCGAGGCCGTCCAAGTTCTGGATCGGGGCACCGCCGCCACGTTGGCGGTTCTGTCGCTGGCCGTCACCGCCCTCATTCTTTACTGGGCGCGCCGCTTCGAATTCCGGTCGGGAGGCTAGCATGGTTTTCGCTTGGGACAGATTGGCGTTTGCATTGGCCAGGGCCGCGATATGGATGGCGCGCATTTTCGCGTTGACCTTGTTTCTGCTGCCGCTTCTGGTCATTGTGCTGGTGTCGATCAATCCGAGCGGCATCAGTCCTTCGCTGACCAACGGGATCACGTTTCACTGGTTCGCCAACGTATTTTCCGTGACCGAGCTCATGGACGGACTGCGCGCGAGCCTGAAGATCGCCTTGATCGTCACGCCTGCGTCGCTGCTTATCGGAACCTGCGCGGGCTATGCGCAATGGCGCTTCCGGTTCATTCCGCCAAGAGTCGCGGAAACCCTGCTCTCGTTGCCCATTCTGGTTCCCCTGGTTGTTACCGGCTTGGCGCTTTTGAATACTTTCAGCAAGGCCGGGATGAACGTCGGGTTCTGGAATATCGTCATTGCGCACGTGATTCTGGCGTTTCCCTTTACGGCGCGTTTCGTTCTGAATGGGCTTGCCAGATATGACCTTCGGCTTGACGAAGCGGCGCAAAGCCTGGGCGCGGATCCTGTCAGGGTGTTCTGGCGCGTCACGCTGCCCTTGCTGCGTCCCGCGCTGTTCGCCAGCACACTTTTCAGCTTCGTGGTGTCGTTCGACGACTTCGGGGTGGCGATCTTCCTGATCGACGCCCATACCGTGACTCTGCCCATTGCGATGTACCAGTATTTTGAGTGGAACGTCGATCCGACGCTGGCTGCGTTGTCGGCCATGCTGGTCGGCATCGCATTGCTGATAGCCGTCGTATGCGAGAAAACAATCGGACTCGAGCGGTTTGTGGGCGTATAGGATTCGCTTCGGTCTTTCTATCAACCAGACGAAGAGGGAAAAATGATTTGGACACCGATTATTCCACCTGGATCGGCAAAGCCGCTGGCGCCGTATGTGCCAGGCACCAGGGCGGGCGATGCGATTTACGTATCCGGCACTTTGGCGCTGGATTCCACCGGGCAGACCGTAGGCCCGGGCGATGTTCGCGCGCAGACGCGCTGCGTGCTCGATGCCATACGCAAGGTGCTCAACGCGGAGGGAGCGGATCTGGAGGACGTCGCCTACAACCAGATATTTCTGAAGAACCGGGCCGACTACGCCGCCATGAACGAGGTATACGCGGAGTACTTCGGCGAGGCGCCTCCGGCGCGCTACTGCATCATTACCGAGCTGGTGAAGCCTGAATTCCTGATCGAAATAGCCAGCACGGCTTACCTTGTGTCCGCGAAGGGCGATGCCTCGGCGGACGGGGCGGGGAGGCATGATGCCGTTCGCTGATATCGCCGGCGGGCAACTGTACTACGAGAGCCACGGAGAGGGCTTCCCCTTGATATTCAGTACGGGCATGGGGGGCGTGGGCGCCTATTGGGCTCCTCAGATCGCGGAGTTTGCCAAGCACTACCGCGTGATCGTCTACGACCATCGCGGCACAGGGCGCAGCACGAAATCCGTCATGAAGTATTCCGTTGAGCTTTTGGCCCAGGATCTCATCGATCTCATGGATAGCCTGGGCATCGCCGAAGCCGATGCCGTGGGTCACTCGACGGGAGGCATGCTCATGCAGGCCGCGCTGGTGGATCATCCGAAGCGGTTCCGGCGCGCGGTTTTCTACGGCACGCGGGGCAATGCCGACCACTTCACCAAGCTGGCGATGGGGATGCGGCTGGCGTTGCTGCGCAGCGACGGGGTGGCGGCGTATCGGCGCAGTACGCCGATTTTTCTCTACCCCAGCGACTGGATCAGGAACAACGCATCGCTTCTCGAGGCGGCCGACAGGGCGCTGGTCGAGTCCGACTTCAATGCCGAGATCATGGCGTCGCGCATCGAAGCGGTTCTGAATCACGATCAGCTTGGCCGGGTGCACCGCATTGCCTCTGAGTCGCTGGTGATTTGCGCCCAGGACGACTTCCTGACCCCGCCCTATTATTCGCGCGAGCTGGCCGCCCTGATTCCGGGCGCCAAGCTGGTGTTTATTGGGTATGGCGGCCACGCCTGTTCCCAGACCAATCCTTCGGAATTCAACAGCGCGGTGTTGTCGTTCTTGACCGCCGGACATGAATAACCGGGCCCAGCGCCCTCACGTAAAGCGGAAGAATCATGGAAATCTCGAATACGATTCAATTATTTAGTCTATTCCGTAAAGAATTTGAGCTTTGCAACCTCAGGCAAGGCGAAACCGTCATTCTGCTGACCGACGCCAGTTCTCCCAGGGAGTACGTGGCCGCGGGGTTCGCCGCGGCCAACGACCTGGGGGCGAACGCCTACGAAATCGGAATCAGCAAGAATCCCGATAGAACCCGGATAGGCGTCGATGCGATAGGGTCAGCCAACGGGCTGCTCGACGCGCTCAAGGCTTGCGACCTGCTGTGCGCGCTTCATTTTCCCAATTTCTCCAAATGGGTGCGTGAGGTCAGGGCGGCCGGGACCCGGGTGCTTTCCATTGTTGATCATCCAGACGAGCTGCGCCGCCTGCAGTCGCCGCCGGGACTGAAGAACGCGGTACTGACGGCCGCCGAATTGTGGGGGGCGGCGCGCACCATCCGGCTGACCAACCGGGCCGGCACCGATCTTCAATGGAAGCGCGGAGAGTTCCCGGTCAAGGTGCAGTACGGTTTTGCCGAAGAGCCGGGCCGCTTCGACCACTGGGGCGCCGGCCACATCACCAATTTTCCGGATGAAGGAACGGCGAACGGCGTGGTGGTCATTCAGCCCGGCGACCTGTGGGTGCTGCCCTACGTTCGCGTCGTTGAAAGCGAAATACGCCTGGTCGTGCGCGACGGCTTCATCCGGGAAGTCAGCGGCGGGATGGACGCCAAGGCCTTCAAGTACTGGCTCGACCGCAACAAGCGCTCGGCGGACGATATCGATCCTTATGCGGTGTCACATCTAGGATTCGGACTGCATCCCGGCGCGCACTGGGACCAGATACTGCTGCACGGAAACCAGCAGAACCGGATCAACGCCTCCGGCCGCGTGTTTGCCGGAAATTTCCTGTTCTCCACCGGCCCGAATTCCGACATGGGCGGCAAGCGCGATACGGCGGGACATATCGATATGCCGATGGTCGAGTGCACCGTGGAACTCGACGGAAAGGTGGTACTCGAGGACGGGAAATTCGTGGACGAAAGATTGATCGTGCAGCCGGCCTGACTCTGACTTATTGATTGGCGGCGATGAGGCGGCGCAAGGGCGGGTTGCCCATGCGCCCGGAAAGAGCGGCTAGATCCCCCTTAAAGCAGTCCTGGGCTGCTTTGCGGCGTTGCAGCCCCTGCCATTCATGCCGTCACGGGCTCCGCCATCTTCACTTTTTCCATCATTTCGTCCACGGTCATGACATGCGCCGTGGAGACGGAAAGAATGGCCAATGTTGCCTTGTGAACCTCGGCTGCCGACATCGCGCCGTAGCCGACATCGGGGTAGTCGAAGGTGCCGGTGGCATCGGAAAGAAACGCGACGCGGTAGTTGCGGAACATGGCGTCACGCGCTGTGGCGTGGCAGCAGTTTTCGGTGGTCGTGCCGGTAACGATGACCGATTCTATGCCCCATTCGCGCAAGATGATGTCCAGGTCGGTGCCGAAGAACGCGCTGTATCGGTGCTTTTTGATGATGTGCTCGCCGGGGGCCGGGGCCAGGTCGGGGTAGATTTCAATACCAGCGGTTTCGTCGACCAGGCCCTGCTTGCTGGCGATGGGCGGCCATAGGTCGTCGAACAGTCCGGCGTCGGATCCGTCGCGTCGGTGCGCATGGGTCGTGTAGACAATGCGGATCCCTTCCTTGCGGCAGAAATCCAGTGCGCGTGCCAGGTTCGGCACCATGGCGCGGGCGGCGGGCGTGTCCATGGGAGCGCCGGCGGCAACGAAATCGTTCTGCATATCCACGACGATCATGGCCGTCTTTCTGGGATCGAGAGATTGAATCTGATATGGCATTGCAGTCTCCTTTAGGTGTTGTGGGAGTGAAAGCGCATACAACGACGACGAGGCATATTGCGTGCGCAAGCTCCCACCATAATTCCGGCGGAGCCGGGTTTCAAGCGGAGAAACATTACGTTGCCAGCGTGTTCATGCCGCATATCTAGGCCACGGGCTTAAATCCGCGGCGTCCATTTCAGCCATGGCCAGCTCTTCGATCAGTTGACTTTTGATGTCCGCAAAGCTGGGGTTGTTCCATTGGTTCGCCAGTTCGTGAGGGTCTTCCAGCAGGTCGAAGAGTTCGCTGTGTCCGGTGCGTCCGTATATGCTTAGACGATATCGCGCCGTGATCAGGGTTCGGATGCGGGGTGCGACGGAGAATCCCAGGTGCGGGGCCTGCGCGTCGTCTTCGACCAACACCGAGCTTGGCGGATTGGGCGTTTGATCGGCGTCGATGTCGGGAATCAGGCTACGCCCTTGCAGGCCGTTGTACGGATGAATGCCGCAGCGTTCGAGTATGGTGGCCGAGATATCGATGCTGGAGCAGAGGTGCGGGCTTTGAAGCTGGTTCTTCCGAGCCTGGGGGTCGCGCCAGATCAAGGGCACTCGCAGTAATCCCTGCAGGTGCAGCGGGCCCTTCAACAGCAGGGAATGATCGCCCAGGAAGTCTCCGTGATCGCTGGTAAAGATAATGACCGTGTCGTCGACCTGCCCCGTTTCGCGCAGTGTGGCCAGCACATTGCCGATGGCATCATCGATCATGGTGATCATGCCGAAGGTCAGGGCGATGGCTTCCTTGGCTTCGTGCTCGAGCACATTGAAGGCGCCGAAGCTTTGATCCGAGGGGCGTCGTTTTCTTCTTTCGTTGCGCGCCCATTGCACCTGCGGCAGCACGTCGTCGGGGCAATGAAATGATTCGGGGACGACTTGGTCGTCCGGTTTGTACATGTCCCAATATCGTCCGGGTGGTGTAAATGGATGATGGGGATCGGGAAACGAGATAGTCAGGAAAAAAGGTTGGTTGGGGTGCCGGGCGGCATGCTCTTTCAGGTAATGGATGGATTCGTTTTCGATGTAGCGGGTCGGGTAAAGCTCTTCCGGCATGCGGGTGCGCCAGGCCTGGGGACAGGAATACGTGTGAGCCAAGCTGTTTTGAGGGCCCGAGAGTGTGGCGGGATCGTAGCCTTGGCCTTGCAGCCAATGGCGGTAGTGGCCGCCTACGAGATCGCCGTGTTCCGTGCAGAACTGAACGTGCTCGAATCCATAGAAAGGGGTCTGCACTTGTAACGGATGATCCATGTTCCAACGGCTGGCCAGTTCCTGGCCATAGTCGTCTCCAGGACGGTAGCGTACGGCTTCCGAGGCGGAGGCGGGGGGCATCCACAAACCCGCTGCCGCTTTGGGTGGATTGACCATGGGCGGCATTTCATACATGTTCTGCAAATGGCTTTTTCCTATCAGGGCCGTTCTATAGCCCCTGAGCCGCAGTAGTTCGACGAAGGTGTTTTCCTGCAGCGACAACGGAATGCCATTCATGCGTACACGGTGAACGGAAGGGCGGCGCCCTGTGAATATGGATGCTCTGTTGGGCATGCATACCGGGCTGGCAACGTAGCATCGGTCGAAGCGGGTGCCGTGTTGGGCCAGGGCGTCGATGTGCGGCGTGTTGATGCGCGTTTGGCCATAGCAGCCGAGATGGTCGGCGCGCATCTGGTCCGTCATGATCAGGATGACATTGGGTGGGCGGTGATTACCCCGATTTTCTGTTGCAGTACTTTGCTTCATGGTGATTTAATTTCCGTTTTTTTCCAATCCGTTATGCCAGCGCAGCAGCTTTGTCTTGCTGAACTGAATGAATGCCAGATCCGTGACGATGCTGATGGCGCCGATGACCAGTATTCCCAGGATGACTTCATCGAAGCGACCGTTGTTCATGCCATTCATGATCAGGAATCCGAGCCCCGAGGTGCTGGCTATCATTTCGGCGCCGACCAGGGCGACCAGGCCTATCGACCAACCCAGGCGCAGGCCGGTAACGATGTCGGGTAGCGCTGCAGGCAGGGTCACCAGGAAGAACATTTGGCGGTGATTCATGTCGAGCGAGCGTGCGGCACGCAGCAGGTTGAAGTCGATTTGTTGAACGCCCTTCAACGTGGTTATGAACACCGGAAAGAACGAAGTCAGGGCAATGAGGAAGATTTTCGACTCCTCACCGATGCCGAACCAGATCAAGGCCAGGGGAATCCAGGCAAGCGGTGGAATGGGCCGCAGTGTTTCGCATAAAGGCAGGAACATAAGGCGCAGGATGCGGTAACTTCCCAGGAGGGCGCCTATCAGTACGCCCAGGAGCGAGCCGAAGAAGAATCCCGCTACAAGACGTTGTCCGCTGATCTGAATGTATTCAAGCAGCTTGCCGGTGCTTAGTTCTTGCCATGCCAATTGAAAGACGATGGCCGGCGCGGGCAGAACGGTTTCTGATACCAGCTTGCTGATTAGTGCCAGTTTCCATGCGGCGAAGATGAGGACGATGGTGGCCAGCAGGTAGGCGAGGGGGCGAGGGTCGAATCTCGAATGGCTTTTCGTCATGATTCGCTCCGGTGATTCCATGGCAGCAGCTTTTGTTCCAGCAGGTCCAGCGCCTTGGAGGCCGCCAGGCCGAGGAAACCGATGACAAGCATGCCGACCATGGTGATGTCCGTGCGGAAGGAGTTGCGTGCCTCCATGATCAGCGAACCCAGCCCGTGAACGGTGGCTATCATTTCCGCTGCTACGATGATTGTGAAACAGGCGATAAGCGCTACCCGCAGGCCCGTGAAAATGCGCGGGAGCGCGGCGGGAAGAATCACTTGCCGGAAAATGTCCCGGGTTTCCATATCCATGGACATGGCCGCCCGGATGAGCAGGGGGTCGATAAGCTTGACGCTGCTGATGGTGTAGGTGACGATGATCCAGAAGGCGCCGAAGCCAATGAGCATTATTTTCGACAACTCGCCAATGCCGAACCAGGCAATGAACAAAGGTAGTACGCTGATGGCGGCGATCGACCGTCCAAACGTGACAATGGGGTAGGCAAGCCTGTCCATGCTGCGGTAGTAGCCCGTTGCCAGTCCTAGTGGAACGCCCACCAATACCGCCCCGAGAAACCCAAGGGCTATCCGCTTCAGGGTCACGGCGATATGGATGGAGATTACGATGCCGTCGGGGAAGCCATTGGTGGCAATGTCGTACAGGGCCAATAGCAGATCGCTGGGAGGAGGAAACAAAAATGGCGAAATCAGCCCGGCCTTGGAAAGAATTTGCCAGGCGGCGAGAGCGGCAGCCATGGTACCCATGCCAAGCAGGCGATTGCTTGAAGCAATATCAGGAAAGCGCATTCTGGATCTCGTTTTCTAGAGCAAGGCATTGCAGGTTGGTGCGCTCCCGAGGACGGGGGAGGTCTATGATGTATTCCGATCCAAGCCGCCCGGGATTGGGCTTGAGCACGATGACGCGGTCGGCAAGCATCAGCGCCTCGGTCACGCTATGCGTCACGAACACAACGGTCTTTTTCTGTGCTTCCCATATCTGCAGGATTTCCCGCTGCATATCCAGGCGGGTCAGCTCGTCCAGCGCGCCGAACGGCTCGTCCATGAGGAGTATCTTGGGATTCAAGGCAAGGGTGCGTGCAATGGCAACCCGCTGCTGCATGCCGCCCGAAAGTTCGTAGGGGTATTTGTCTTCGAATCCCTTCAGGCGTACGAGCTCGATGAGTTCGTCAGCCTGCCTGGATGACTCGCTGGGAGATAGCCCGCGCTGCTTGCAGGCGAACAGAATGTTCTTGCGTGCCGTCAACCAGGGGAAAAGGCCGAATTGCTGGAAGACCACCCCTTTGCCTTTGCCGGGACTCGTTACTTTTTCATCACCCACCCAGATCTCGCCGGACGAGGGGGTGAGAAAGCCGGCGATCATGTTCAAAAGAGTGGTCTTGCCGCAGCCGCTTCTGCCCAGCAGGCAAACGAACTCATTGGGCTTGATGGCTAGATCGACGTCTTGCAGGGCCGGTACGTTGCGGCCGTCGGTGGATCGATAGGTTTTGGAAACCTGCTTGATCTGGATCCCGTTGCTCATTGCTTTCATCCTCTTGCGCGGAACGGTGGTTGTTGGCGTGGTGCCGGCGCCGCTGTTGTTATTGCTGATTCCGGCGCAGGTATTTATTTGGCGCCTAGATCGACCAGGTTTTTGTCGATTTGGGCGAGCGGTGCGCCATCCGTCAGCTTCATGACGTCCACAGGGCGCCGCAGCCTGCCCGTGCGGGAGAGAAAGCCCAGTACCGCATCCATGTCGTCCAGATACCCTTTGTCGAGCGCCAGGCTGTTGGTATTGTCTTTCAGGATGGCATGATCGACCTTGGGGTCTTCTTGAAAGAATTTCGAATAGATATCGACGACTTGATCGTAGTTCTTGGGGTCGGAGATGAATGCCTGCGCCTTGATATAGGCGCGCAGCAAGGCCTTGACAGTATTTGGATTGGACTTCACGAAGTCTGCGGTCGAGGCCAGGACGGTACGGGTATAGTCGATTCGTTGCGCTTCGCCCCTGTTGCCGCTGAAGTTGCTGGTTGTGCCTGTGTGTATAAGGTCGACCTTTTCCTTTTGCTGGGCTTGGTGGATCCAGGGCTGCCACGTGACCATGCCGTCGATGGCTCCGTTCGACAGACTGGCCATTTGAGCTGGAGGAGGAAGGTTGGTGATCTGTATCTTGGCGCAATCCACGTTGTATCGAGTGCAAAGCAGTTGCAGCATTTGTTCGGCGCCCGAGCCTTTGAGCAGCCCGATCTTCTTTCCCTCTAGTTGTTTGGGAGTGGTAATGCCTGCCGAGCTCCGCACCACGACGCCCATGGTGCGATCCACGATAGCCAGGCTGGCCAGTACCACCACAGGCAGGCCGTTGCTGCGCAGGGTCAACACCGGGGCCTGGGTGGGGTTGCTGACGTCCACGGCGCCTGAAACCATGGCTTCAAGCTGCATCATCCCGGCAGGGAAAGTTTTCAGGTTTACCTTTGTAAAACCTTCTTCCTTGAAATACCCGTTGTGTGCGGCAATGATGGCGTGGCCGCCAGCGCCCCATCCTGGGCCAACGCCGATATTGATCTCCGTTTTTTCCAGAGCGTCTTGGGCCTGAGCCTGGGCCGCCGTGGCGCAGGCAAACGATGCTGCGCATGCCAAGACAGCCATTCCCGCGAATTTGCCGACAGTGCGTTGCAGTATGGAGCGAGCGTGTTTCGCCCCTGTTTGACCCGGGAGTCTTTCAGGGGTACGGGCTTTGGCTGTTGTGCCGTTCATCATGGTTTGTCTCCTGATGTTAGTCGTTATTTATTGACTGATTATTATCGAGATGGTTGTTTGCGCTCTCGACCATGTTTGCTGCGCGGGTGGGGAGCTCTCTTTCGAGCATTCTAGGTGAGCGGTCGTCTCGATGGGTACTAAGATTTTCCGTCATGCGATAATCAGGCGGTTATTACCTGCTTGAGGCGTCTTCCATGACCGATGATTTGTACGATCAGTTGCCCAGGCGGCTTAAATTGCGCGAGTTGAGGATACTGTTGGCTGTGGCGGACTGTGGCAGCTTTCATGGCGCGGCGCGCGCAATACATGTGTCCCAACCCGCAATTACCAACGCAATCGCCAGCCTGGAAGAGGCCCTGGCCGTCAGGTTGTTCGACCGTACTCCACAGGGGGTGCAGCCGACTCCGCACGGCATCAATTTCATTCTTCGGTCAAGAGCCATTTTCGGCGAAATCAAGCTTGCCGTTGATGAGATAACGGCGGTGTCCACCGGTGCGCAAAAAGTGCTTCACGTGGGGACGGTGCCCTTGCCGGCCAGCGGGATATTGCCAGTCGCCTTGAAGCAGTTGCATGATCAGTACCCAGGGATCGAGGTTTCTGTTCTTGAGGCGTCGGAGCAGGTATTGGCAACCGCCCTGAAAGCCAGGCGGATCGATCTTTTTATGTCACGAATACCTCGCGACACACAAGATTCCGCATTTACTTTCGAGACACTGTACGAAGATACGTTATGCATTATCGCCAACCGGAATCATTCCCTTGCTGGTCGCGCACAGCTGAAATTTTCCGACTTGAAGGATGAGGCCTGGGTGCTTCCGCCGGCTGGCTCCTTTTTTCACGACCATATTCAGCGTGCGCTGGGTCAAGGAAGCATTCCGATGCCGCGGCCGACGATGGAAACACTGTCCGCCGCAGTCATGCATGGTTTGATCGGCGCAGGCAATTATGTGGGTTTTTCTACTTGGTCGGTCTGGTCGTTCAATCCGTTGAGACCCATGCTGGCGCAGTTGGATCTGGCGCTGCCGGCGGTCAGGGCGCCCATAGGTGTGGTAGCGCTGAAGGACAGGCCAATCGATCCGCTGGGACAGTCTCTGATAGACGGCGTCAGGCAGTTGGCGCGGGATTCTCGGTAACGGAGGTTTGCCATCTTTGCATTGGATGACCAGTAGGGTGGTTTTCACTCTATTGTGATCTATCACTTGATCTATTACATTATTTGCCCTATATTTTTCATGTCGCTATTCCGGCTTGTTCGCCATGTCTTCGATTTCACGCTCGTCCGATTCCTTGACACATCAGGCGTCTCACCCCGGGAAGGATGCAGGCTTGCTGACCGACGATGCTTATCGCGTCCTGAAATGGAAAATCCTGAGCATGGAGCTGCCGCCGGGCACCTGGCTCAACGAGTTGGGGCTGGTCAAAAGCATTGGATTCAGCCGTGCGCCTATCCATCAGGCTTTGCATCGCTTACAGTCCGATGGCCTAGTGGAGATCCGCCCGCGCAAGGGGGCGTTGGTGCGGGTCTGGTCGCCCGAGGATATCGAGCATTTGATCGAAGCGCGCATCCCGCTGGAGACGACGGTGGTTCGCCTGGCCAGCGCGCGCGCCAGCGATGCCGAGATTGCGGAACTCAATGAGCGAATGGCGCAAGGGCCCGCATTATTGAAAGCCTCCGATCGCGAGGGGCTGGTGATGCTCGATCATTTGTTTCACCAGTCGCTTGCGCGTTTTGCCCGCAATCCGGTTTTGGGCGAGCTGGTGGAGAACATCCATCATCGTTCGATGCTGTTGTGGTACTTGCCGTTATCCGGCCACCAAGAGTATGGCCAGGTCATTACTCAGCATCAAAGCATTCTCGACGCCATCGCCGCGCGCGATGCCGAGGCCGCGATTCGCGCCATGACTGACCATCTATCCACGTTTTCAAATAGCCATTCATCTGTGCACTCGGAGCCTTGATGAATTCTTGTTCGCGCCATGACTAAAGACCACCGTATTCATATCAACTCGCCGGTTGGCGAGGTGCTTGTCACTACCAAAGACCTGGATCCCGAGCGCTGGCTAGACTTTCCCGACATAGGGCTGCGCCAGTACCTGTACTGGGTGCATCCCGAGACCGGCGCCAGCATTGCTTTGCTCGAGTTTGAGAAAGGGGGCGGCATCCCCGTGCGGCATACCCATGCCTCCAACCAGTTCATGTACTGTATCGAGGGCGAGTATGAGTATTCAACAACGGGCCTGCTGCTGCGCCCGGGTGACTTTTATATGAACCCGAAGGATAGTCCGCATGGGCCTACCCTTGCCCACACCCGTTGCCTGCTTATCGAAATGTATGATGGCCGGCACTATTACGAGAAGCCGTCCTACCATACGGATGAAACTTTGGTGGAGCCCACCGGTGGAAGCCAGTGAGGGCGCTATGAGCAAAGCCAAAGTTTCCGTCCGCCAGTTGTACAAGCGCTATGGGGCGACCCTGGCGGCCGATCATATCGACCTGGATATTCGCGAGGGCGAGTTTCTGACTTTGCTGGGGGCCAGCGGCTGCGGTAAAACGACGCTGATGCGCATGATCGCGGGCTTGGAAACAGCGGATTCGGGCTCCATTGTCATCGACGGCAAGGATGTTACGCATCTTCCTCCGCGTCAGCGTCGGCTGGGCATGGTGTTCCAGCAGTATTCTCTTTTTCCCCACATGACCATCGAGGAGAACGTCGGCTATGGGCTGCGCGCGCAAAAGGTGGACCGCGCCACGATCAACGCGCGCGTGCAGGAGATGCTGGAATTGATTCAGCTTCCCCACGTGCGACGGCACAAGCCTGGCCAGTTGTCGGGTGGCCAGCAGCAGCGTGTGGCTCTGGCGCGTGCGCTGGCCACGCGCCCTTCGGTGCTGATGCTCGACGAGCCGCTTGGCGCGCTCGATCTGAAGCTGCGCCGACAGTTGCAGACCGAATTGAAGCATATCCATCGTTCAACAGGCTCGACCTTCCTGTTCGTGACCCATGACCAGGAAGAAGCGCTTTATATGTCGGATCGTATCGCGGTCATGAGGGCGGGCAAAATCGAGCAGCTCGATACGCCGGAGCAAATCTACTTGGAGCCGGCCAGCGAGTTCGTGGCGGATTTTGTCGGCGATGTGTCGTTTATTGAGGGTGAGTACGATCCGGCCGTGTGTTGCTTGATGTTGGGTGACGGCATGATCAAGTGTGAACTCGACCATGCCGGGGGAGCCGCGCGGGTGGCCGTGCGCCCTGAGGGCGCCAGCCTGACGACAGACGCCGATGCGTCGACGCTGCCGGGCGTCATCGCCGAAGTCGCCCAGCAAACCGGCACCACTTTGTATCGTATTGCCCTGTCGGGCGGGCAGGAGATTAAAGTTCGTTCGCTCGGGGTTGTTCACGCGGCAACGATGCTTGGCCAGCCCGTGCGCGTACGGGTGGATCGTTGCGCTCTGGTGGCGAAGGGGTAGCGCTTATGGCCGCAGCAACCGTCGGCAGCATGAAGGGAAACCGGGCTTTGCCTCTTTGGCTGGTTCTTGTCCTGCCCGGAATTCTGCTAGTGGTGGGGGTAATGGTCCTGCCGCTGGTGGACATGGTGGTGATCAGTTTTCGGCATTCCAGCTTCGGCCAGATTTTGCCGGGCTTTACCTTGGCCAATTACATCGGGCTGTTTACCGAGCCGGCCAATCTGACCTTGTTCGCCAATACGTTCATGAGCGCGGCGGCGGTTACGGTTCTGTGCGCGGTGCTGGGGTTCCCCGTGGCGGTTGTGATCACGAACGCTTCGCCCAGATGGCGCGGCGTGCTGTATTTTCTTGTGGCGGCGCCGCTGCTGGTGAATACGGTGGTTCGCACATACGGGTGGCTGCTGATTCTTGGGCGCAAGGGCCTGATCAACGATATCCTGATGGCGTCGGGGTTCATTGACGAACCGCTGGCGCTGACTGGGAATTACCTGGGCATGATCATCGGCGGCACGCAAGTATTCCTGCCTTTCATGATTTTGTCGTTGGCAACGTCGCTAATGGGGATCGACCGGCGTTTGCTGGAGGCGGGGGATATTCTTGGCGCGACGGAGCTGCGCAAGTTTTTCACGATTACCCTGCCGTTGGCCATGCCTGGCCTGATTGCTGGCAGCGTGCTGGTGTTCAGCCTGATGTTGGGGGCGTTCGTCACGCCCCTGATTCTGGGCGGCACGGCCATCAAATACATTTCCGTCAGTGTATATACAGATGCCTTGGTGCTGTTCAACCTGCCCCGGGCGACGGCTCTATCGCTGATCCTGATGGTGACGGTGCTGGTCGTGTACTTTATTCAAAAACGTCTGTCAGGCAGGTAATCCGCCATGAGTACCCGCTCCGCTTCTCGTTTCATGACCAATGCCAGTGCTGTGCTGGTGTACCTGTTTTTGTTGCTGCCGCTGGTTATCGTCGTCCTGTTCAGCTTCAGCGATAAATCGTATTTCAGTTTTCCTCCTCACGGCTTTTCGTTGCAGTGGTACAAAGCGGCATGGGCATCGGGGCAGTTCGGTGTGCCGGCCCTGCGCAGTGTCGTGCTGGCCGTGCTGGCCACGGCGATTGCCACGGCATTCGCGATTCCCTCGGCCATGGCGTTTCGTCGGCTGCGCCGTGGTTTGTTGCGCGACGTGCTGGAGTTTGCGCTGTTGTCGCCGCTTATCGTGCCCGCGCTCATCATCGGGATTGCGCTGTTGTACGCCTTCAACCGCATTTACCTGATGGATACCTTTACCGGCTTGCTGATCTCGCATGTGCTGCTGGTGTACCCGTTCATGTTTCGGGCGCTGCTGACCAGTGTGCTGGGTTTGCCGCAATCGTTGCTGGATGCTTCCGAAATGCTGGGGGCGCAGCCGCATTACACCTTGCGTCACGTGATCTTGCCTTCACTGGTGCCGGGAATTGTATCGGGAGCCATTTTTGCGTTCATCATCTCGATGGATCAATTCACGGTCAGCCTGTTTGTGACGCAGTCCGAGCAGATCGTGCTGCCGGTCGCCATCTACAAGTATCTCTACGATGTCAACGACCCTGTCGTGGCCGCTGTATCCACAATATTGGTGGTATTCGGGTTGCTGATCGCCGTCATTATCGACCGCTTGGGCTGGCTCAAGCACCTGGGCAGCGCGGGCGCTTGAACTTTTTGTTCTTGCGCTGGCCGCTCGTCTTATAACCATAATGGAGCACAACATGACCATCGACTTGAATCGCCGCAGAATATTGGCCGCTGGTAGCTTGCTGGCCACCGCCGGGCTGCCTCTGCTTTCCGCCCGTGCCGCTGAAATGGAGCGCATCGCCGTGGGGTGGTACCCGGGGTTGCTTGGGTCGAACTTCCGGCACGGCTACCTGGATACCTACCAGTACGCCAGCTCTGTCAAGATTATCGAGTCGTTCGATAACGCCAGGTTCACGCAGATGCAGGCCAATCGCAATCGGCCCAATCTGCACGTGGGCGTATTCACCGACGTGCTGCTTCCGCTGATTGCGCGTTCCGGCCTGGTGACCAAGCTCGACGTTACCAGAATTCCCAATCTGGCCTCTTTCGATCCCCACGTGCCGCGCCCTGTCGGCGATCTGGCTGCGCCAGTGACCTACGGTTCCTGGGGAATTGCCTACAACAGCAAGTACATCAAAGAGCCGCTTACCGGCTGGGGTGATTTGCTGCGTAGCGATTTGAAAGGCCATGTGTCGGCGCCGAATATTACCTATAACTCCTCGGTGTATACCCTGGACGCGATGGCCAAGCTCAAGGGGGGCAGTTTACGTGACCCGGCCGGCGGAATGGAGCTGATGCATCAAATTCGAAGCAGCGGCCCTGGGCTTTGGGATCAGGAAAGTATTGCCGTGGGTTGGCTTAAAACCGGAGCGATCTGGGCCACGCCGTATTTCAGCGGCAACGTGCTGGCCATGCAGCGTGATCCCGACCTCAAGGATTTGCGCTTTTGCCTGCCGAAGGAAGGGGCCTACTCGTTGCCCATGAGTGTGACGCGTGTCGTGAACTCGACCGGAGGCGATGCCCCCGAGGCTTTTCTGAATCATATGTTCGGCGTAAAGGCCCAGGAGGCATTCGCCAAGTTCGGCGGCGGCCGCCCGGTGAACACCAAGGCCGCCGTTCCTGCCGAAGTGGCCGCGATCGTGCCGCCCGCGCAGGAGCTGCAATCGCTGGATTGGGAGTATTTCGCGGCGAAGCGCCAGGAAATCGTCGACCAATGGGCGAAAATCGTTAATCGTTAATCGTTAATCGTTAATCGTTAATCGCTGGCAGGTCACTTGGTTCCTCAATGATGCCGTAGTTTTGCGCAGTGATATTTGCATTCACTGGGAAGGGTAGCGGAGCTACGGGATGTCCTATAGTTGTTGTCATATTGACAACAATTTTCAACGGACACATAATCCTTGACAAAGGCTAAGCAGCTTCTTAGGCAGCGCCATAATTTATCGGCGACTGGGCTGGTCGATATTGTTATATGGGAGGTTCCTGCAAGTTTGCCGGGTAGCAACCACTCATTAAAGTATCGCTTGGCATTCGTTGTGGAAGGCGTATGTGTTTTGCGCTACGACAATGAGGCCGGTAAAGGTGATCATAAGCATATCGGCAATAGCGAAGTACCGTATCATTTTATTGATATGGATAAGTTGCTTGATGATTTTTGGTGCGATGTGGAAAACTGGAGCCGCAAGTTGTGAATACTGTGACGATTGGCGTCGAATCGGTTGACTCCGTCAAGGCGCGGCTTAAAGAGGCCGTGCGTGGCAAGCCGCAAGGCGCTTTTATTACCTTTGCTTCTGTCGATTCGATGTGGGAAACCCTGAACCAGCGCCGCTGGGAGATTGTGCGTGCCATGACTGGAGCAGGGCCAATGTCCATCCGCGAGATCGCGCGGCGGGTTGACCGGGACGTAAAGGCCGTGCACGGCGACGTCCATATTTTGCTGAATGGAGGCGTGCTGAATAAAACGCCAACCGGCCAAATCGAGTTTCCCTACGATGCCGTCCATGTCGATTTTCTGCTGGAGCCTGAGCATGCGTAGCTGTTTCACGGGTCAGCCCACTTTCTTTGTCGCCGATGCCGTAGTTTTGCGCAGTGATATTTGCATTCACTGGGTGGGGTAGCCTGGTCGGTTCTTTCTTATAGTGCTTGCATTCATTACGCGTAGGATCCGGCATGAACAAGCACGACGCCAGCTACCGCCTGTTGTTCCACAACCCGCACCTGGTACGAGGCTTGTTCCAGGGCATTGTGAGCGGCCCTTGGCTGGAGGCCCTGGATTGGGACGGCCTTCAAGCGCTGCCTACCGATTACATTTCCGACAAGCTGCGCCAGCGCCAGGGCGATTGCGTCTGGCGCATTCCGCGCCGGGACGGGCAGGCGTTGTTTTTGCTGTTGATGCTGGAACACCAGTCGAACAACGACCATGCCATGGCGCTGCGCATGCTGACCTACCGAGGCCTGCTGTACGAAACGCTGTTGCGGCGCGAGCCGGGCCTGTTGCCCACGGCCTTGCCGGCGGTGCTGCCGCTGGTGCTGTACAGCGGTGTGCCGCGCTGGAGCGCCGCCATCGATGTGGCCGATCTCATTGAGCCAGCGCCGCCGGGGTTGCAGGCCTACCAGCCTACGTTGCGGTATTTATTGGTGGATGAAGGGCAACTGGTGGAACAAGGCGGCTTGCCCGGCGATAACTTGGCGGCGCTGCTGTTCCGCCTGGAGCACAACCGGGGCCTGGAGGATGTACAAAAACTCATTCAAACCGTGTATAACTGTACTGAAGGATCGCAATACCGCGAATTGCGCCGTGCGTTCGTAAGCTGGACGCGCCACGTGTTGCTGCCTCGCGCGTTGCCGCAGGTGCAGGTGCCGCCCGTGGACGATTTACTGGAGATTACCGATATGTTGGCAGACCAATCACGATCGTGGACACATCAGTGGAAAATGGAAGGGGTACAGGAGGGACTGCAGGAAGGGCGCCAGGAAGGACGGCGCGAAGGTTTAAAAGAAGGTCTAAGAGAAGGTCGACAAGAAGGCGAGCTTGTCCTGCTGAAGCGGCTGCTTGCCCGCAAGTTCGGCCCTCTGCCTGACGAGGCTGAGCAGCGTCTGAAAGCCGCCACGTCTGCGCAGCTGGAAACCTGGTCGCTGAATATTCTGGATGCTGAAACGCTGGAAGAGGTGTTTCAGGAATAGGCTGTGCCGCTTGGCTCCCTTTATTTTCACGATAGGGCATTCGAACCGGCCGGCGGATGTGTTTATCGATCTTCTTCGGCGCAATGGCGTTGGGCGCGTGCTGGACGTGCGCACGGTGCCGCGTTCGCGTCATAATCCTCAGTTCAACAAGGAGACGCTCCCAGACACGCTGGCCGAGGCGGGAATTGCCTATACGCATTTTCCCGGGCTGGGCGGTTTGCGGCATGCTTTGCCGGACTCGCCGAATGGAGGTTGGCATAATCTTTCGTTCCGGGGCTATGCCGACTACATGCAGTCGGCCGAGTTTTCCGGGAACGTGGATCAGGTTGCGGCGCTTGCGGCCAAAGAGTGCTGCGCGTTGATGTGCGCCGAAGCTGTTCCCTGGCGCTGCCATCGTTCGTTGATCGGCGATGCGCTGCTGTTGCGGGGCGTCGCCGTGCGCGACATTATCGGGCCGCAAGAGCCCAAACCGCATACCCTGACCCCGTTCGCGCGTGTGGATGGGTTGTGCATCACCTACCCGCCGGCGCAGCCGGGGTTGTTTGATCTGAAATAACCTGGGTATTTTTCCGCAAGACTTTTTGCACTCATTCAGCGGTTAAGTCGCTGCTCCATTGTCTATATTGGTATCCCTTTGGCTTTGGATCTCGAAATGAGTGCGAATCGATGCGATATTTGCTGCGCCGGGCTCGTCCTGTTGGCTGAGCCAATAGGAATGCGGCAATGCCGTTGCACACTCAATCTCATTTTGAGATAAAATTTGAAATGAGAGTGATCAGCAATCGTGCCTTAAGGGCCTTCAGCGCAAAACAGCCCGGCGCGGCGACTGTTCTGCAGGGCTGGCGCCGGATAATCGAAAAGAACTCATTCGCTAATTGGGCAGCTCTGACGGCGGCTTTTAATACCGTGGATAAAGTGGGTGAGCTGGTGGTATTCAATATAGGCGGTAATAAGTATCGTCTGATCGCTTACATCCGCTTTGAAAAGCAGATTGTTTACGTCAAGGCAGTTCTTACCCACCGGGATTATGAGAAAGGGGCCTGGAAAACATGAATGCGCATGTTGACATGAAGCGCTTGCTTCCTGCCTGGGAGCATTTCCGTAAAGCTACCGATATAACGCCCATCAGAGATGAGGCGCACTATGCGCATTTGGTGGGGGTTCTTGAGGCCTTGCTGGAGGAAACACAGGGCGACGAAAGCCATCCGGCCATGGGCTTGGTCGATATTGTTGGCGATTTGATCGAAAACTACGAGGCCGAGCACCACGCGTTGCCCGAGACTAATGGTATTCAAGCTTTGAAGTTTCTGATGCGGCAACACGGCTTGAGGCAAACCGATCTTCCTGAAGTCGGCAGCCAAGGAGTTGTTTCTGAAATTCTTGCCGGGAAGCGTGAACTCAATATTCGTCAGGTTCGTGCGTTAAGCAAGCGCTTTGGTGTTTCCAGCGCGACGTTTGTTTAGTGTTGTGCGTGTGTATGCACAAGCCCGCATTGCGTTAGTTATTGAATATATATCAAAATTATTCATTTTGTTTCATAATCCGACTGTCACAAACGTGACTTATTTATCCATCGGAGGAAACAACAATGATTGATCAATTGTCGATGTCGCCGTGGCTGGAGAAGTTGTCGTGGGTGGGAAATAGTGGCCGGGGGCGGTACCGGAGTCTTCGGGATTGGGCTGTTTTGTCGGCCTGGGCCTTGAGGCCTGCCCGTGGAGGGGCTGCGACCGGGGAAGGTGGGGCAGCGTGGGAGGAAATTCCCGCAGATCCAGTCTGGGAAGGAATACGGCAGGCGGTTCGGGCGTTTGCGGCTGCCTGCGTGTTGAATTGTGGGTTTGTCGCGATGGCGGAGGCGCAGGCGCTGCCATACTTGATCGATTTACGGCGGCATGGGTCGTTGTTCGAGGGGCTGGCGGAGCCGCCGCCCGACAATGTGAACGGCATGGTTGTTGGCAAGGCGCTATCGGGGGAACCCGAAGCGCCTTTTGTGTTTTCTGGGGTCATGCATATTGCCGATGCGCAATTCGAGTCGCATGCCGATTACTCCATCGGCGGCAGTGCCGCTGTGGTCAACACGCATGAAGAGGCAAAGGCGTATTTTGGCGGCGTTATCAGCAATATGCCGGGTTCGACGCAGGGCTTGATGAAGCTGGGTGCGGGAACCCTGGCACTGTCGGGCGCGAACACGTATTCGGGAGCGACGTTTTTGTTGCAGGGGACTTTGCAGGCGCGCAGTGACAGCGCCTGGGGATGGGCTTCGCTGCAGGCGGCTACGGGCAGCAAGCTGGAGTATGCGCCGGGGGTGGTGATGGCGTCGCCGCTGCACATTGCGGCGCTGCGGGTGGAGGATTGGGCGTCGCCGGGTTCGTATGGGCCGGTGGCGGCGCCGGAACACGCCGACAAACTACGCTGGTCGGTGGCGGATGGTCAGGCGGTTCATGCAGGCCTGCTGCAGGGGGATGCGCCGTTTGTGAAGCAGGGGGCGGGGCGCCTGAACATCACGGGCGACGCCTTGGGGTATACGGGCGGGGCCCTGGTAGAGCAGGGCACGTTGGCTGTCAATGATATGTTTGGCGGCGCGGTGTCGGTGGGCGCGGGTGCGCGGCTGGAAGGGGGCGGCATGGTAAGCGGCGCCGAAATCATGGCGGGCGGCACGCTGGCGCCGGGCAACAGCATCGGCACGTTGAGGGTGGGCGGTGATTTGCGCTTCGAGCCGGGTTCGCGCTTTGAAGTGGAGGTGGCGCCGGACGGCGCGGGCGATGCGGTATGGGCGAGCGGCAAGGCGATGCTGGCTGGCGACGTGATGGCGTTGGCGCAAGCCGGCCTATGGCGGGCCAGCACCAGCTATACCTTGCTCAAGGCCGAAGGCGGGCTGGACGGCACGCGCTTCGATGCCGTTTTGGCGCCGGTGGATTTTGCCTTTTTGACTCCGCAGCTTTCCTACGCGGAAGATGCCGTTACGCTGACCTTGCTGCGCAACGAAACGCCTTTGGACGACGTGGCCGAAACGCCGGACGAAACCGAGGTGGCCGAGGTCATCGAAGGCGAGGAGCCGGGTTCGGAGGGCGGGCCGGAACCGGTCTTGTACGACGAACTGCTGGTGCTGGACAGGCCGGCGGCGCGCGATGCTTTGCGGCAGTTGTCGGGAAGCTGGTCGGCCTCGGTGCTGTCCGGGCTGATGGACGACAGCCGTTTTGTACGAGAAGCAGCCCTTGGCAATGCGTACGAAACCGGGCTCTGGAGCCGCGGGTTTTATTCTTCGGCAACGCGCGATGGCGTAGAGGGCGTGCCGGGCGACAGTCGTTCGCTGCACGGCGTAGTGCTGGGGGGCAACCGGGATATGGGTTCTGGGTGGCGCCTGGGCGGCTACTTGGGTGTCCAGCACGCGCGGCTGGATCGCGCCGGAAGCGGCGGCGTTGAACGCGGCGCCGCGTTTTTCGGAGATATGCCGTTGGACGGCGGGCGCGCTTCGGCCACGGTGCAAAGCACGCATTTGGGATTTGCGGCGTCGGGGGGGTGGAAGCCGCTGCGGTTGGCGGTGGGTGTGGCGCATACTTGGCATGCCGTTAAAAGCCGGCGTCAGGTGGCGTTTGGAAATTTCAGCGACTCGTTGAGTAGCCGGTACCGGGCGGGTAGCGTGCAGGTCTTTGCCGAAGCGGGCTGGCCCATGTGGTTGTCCAAGGTGCAGCACCCGCCTTCCGCGCGTGAGGAAAACATGGCGATACTCGATCGGGGCGACCTGGGTGGTCGCCCCGATTCGTTGGTGCCGGAGCCTCGAGTAAGCGCGGCCGCTTCGGGTCCGCGCGATCACCCTGATCCGTTGATACTGGAGCCGTTCGTGCGCTTGGCTTACTTGCGCACGCGCGCGCAGGGGTTCGACGAGAGCGGCGGTGCGGCTGCCTTGTCGGTGTCTCCGGCTCGGCATTCGGTATTGTTTTCCACCCTGGGGCTGCGCCTGGAGCAGTCCGTGAATACAGGCAAGGGCCAGTGGCGTCTGCAAGCGCAATTGGCGTGGCACTACGCCAGCGGCGCCGGGCGGGTGGCGGCTGACCAACGTTTCAGCCACGGCGCGGGCCGCGAATTTACTTCGCATGGCCTGCCCATTGCACGCAAGGCCTGGTCGCTGGATCTGGCTGTGACAGGCCGGATTTCCAGGCGCGCCAGTCTGTCGCTGGGCTACGCGGGCCAGTTCGCCGTCGGCTCGCGCGACCACGGCGTGCGCGTGAACGCGCAGTGGGTGTTCTAGAAGATTGATTGCGCCTAGCGCTTGAGGCTTTTCAGTTCGTTCAGGCCGGCTACTACGCGGGCGACGGCGCCTGTGTGTTTTTGCACCCAGTGCGTGCCGGCCTGGCTCATTTTATTCAGGCGCGGCGGGTCGTTCAGCAGTTGCAGCGCCAGTTGCAGGGCGGCGTCGGGGGTGGGCGAGCGCAGGGCGGCGCCTTCATCGATGGCGTCGGCCACGGCCTGCTCGAAGTTCTTGGTGTGCGGGCCCACCACTACCGGTGTGCCGATGGCGCAGGCTTCTATAAGGTTTTGCCCGCCCAGCGGCAGGAAGCTGCCGGCTACGATGGCGACCTGGCTGGTGGCGTAGTAGCGGGGCATTTCGCCCAGGCTGTCGCCCAGCAGCACGGCAACATGGTTGCACACGCGCACGCTGGACGATGTTGTGCCGCAGTGGTCGGCGGCCAGTTCCGAGCGGCGCGCGAAAGGCAGGCCCGATTTGGCCAGCAGGCCGGCCACTTCGTCGAAACGCTGCGGATGGCGGGGGATCAGCAGGAACAGGATTTCCGGGTCGAGCTCGTTGCTTTGCGCGCTGGCGCGTTTCAGGTGCTTGGAAATCGCCTGGATGAAGAGCTCGTCCTCGCCTTCGCGCGTGCTGGCGATGGCAACGACCTTGCGGTGCAGGGCGGCGGCGAAGGCGCGGCCGCGTTCGACCTGGTCCATGGGAATGGATACGTCGAACTTGAAATTGCCCGACACGCGCACGGCGGGGGCGCCGGCCTGTTCCAGCCTTTGGGCATCCAGCCACGATTGCGCGTACACCGCCTGCAGGCTTTCGTAGGCCTCGCGCATGACGCGGCCGGCGCGCAGGCTTTGGCGCAGCGAGTTGTCGGAAAACCGCGCGCTGGCCAGCATGATGGGGATATTCATGCGGCGCGCCGCGGCAATGATGTTGGGCCAGATCTCGCGTTCGATGAGCACGGCGATGCTGGGCTGGTAGTGTTCCAGGAAACGCCGCACGCTGCCGGTGAAGTCGTAGGGCATCCATTGCTGGGCCAGTTGGCCCCGGGCAATGGCGTCGGAGAATATGCGCGCGCCCTCGGCGCGGCCGGTGGCTGTCATGTGGGTAAGCAGCACCTGGTCACCCTGGTCGAGCAAGGCCTGCACCAGCGGCTGGGCGGCGCGGGTTTCGCCCAGGCTGACCGCGTGCACCCATATGGGGTTGCGTAGCCGGGAAGGCTGCGGATAATAGCCGAAGCGCGGCCCCGACAAGACCTCCCAGTGGCCGCCGGCGCGGCGCGCGCGCAGGCTCATCCAGACGATCAGGCCCGGCGACAAGGCGCGAATGGAGAGGTTGTAGAGAAAGCGGTTCAAAAAACGGACTCTCGGTTTTTGCGGGGCAGTGCCTGTTCGATGGCGCTTAGTACCGTTTGGGCCGACGGGGCGCGGTCGCGCTCGCCCAGGCTGGCCGTGTAGCCGGGCCCTTGCAAGGGGGTGCGCACGGGGGTCGAGGCTTTGTAGATGCCGATGGTCGGGCGGCCCAGGCCCGCCGACAAATGGGTCAGCCCGCTGTCCAGGCCCACCATGATGCTGGCGCTGGCCAGTACGCGGGCGGTGTCGGTCAGGCTCATGCGCGGCAGCACTTCGGCAAGGGGGCGGCCGGAGGCCAGCGCCTGGGCCCGCATGGTTTCGTTGGCGTTGCCCGATAGCAGCTTGAGCGTCAGGCCGTGCTTTTCCAGACTGTCGAACACAGCCTGCCAGTCGCTGGCGGGCCAGAGTTTGTCGTCGCGGCTGGCAGAGGGCATGATGACGGCATAGGGTTCGATGGCCGTGTTCCGGGTAAAGCTCTGCAGGCCGAAATCGGGCTCGCCCTGGTAGGTGTAGCCGAAGGCGGCGGCGGCCAGTTCGCGCTGGCGGGTCACCGCGGGTTGCCAGAACTTGACCCGGTGCTTCACGTTGTAGAAGAACGAGGCCAGGGGTTCGCGCGCCGACCGGATGTCCAGGCCATGGCGCAGCCCTTTGGTCTGGCGCACCAGCCAGATGGATTTCATCAAAGCCTGCATGTCCAGCACGACGTCGTACTGGCGCGCCTTGAGATTGGCGCGCAGCTCGGCGCGCTCGGCGCGGCTGCGGGCCGACCACCATTGCTTGCGCCAGCGCCGGTGGGCCACGGGAATGACTTCGTGCACAGCCGGATGCCACGCCGGAATTTCAGCGAAGGCCTCTTCGACGATCCAGTCGATCTGCGCTTGCGGCACATGCGCGGCAATGTCGGAAATGGCCGGCAGCATGTGTACCAGGTCGCCCAGGGACGAGGTGCGCACTATAAGTATCTTTGTCGTCATGCGGCGATTATAAAGAGAATCGGGAGCGGGACGGGGATTGTGCGCGATGCGCGGCGATTCCGGCCGGGCGCCTTGTGCAAAGCCCTGGCTGCGAACTGGTGTGCTGTGGGGCGAAACCGCGCACCAGGCGATGCGACGCCGGTCAGGACGACATGGCCCGGTGTTCGGGGTTGTTCAACAGCTTCAGGGCGCCCACCGTGCGCTCGGAAAGCAGGTCTTGCAGCGCGGCGGTGACGCGCCGGGTGAACTCCAGATCGTTGGGCAATTCGGCACCGAAAATGGCGCGAACGCCCAGCAGGGCTTCGGCCAGGTCGAAGGCGCCGGCGCTGCGTCCGCCCGCCAGGCGCACGGCCTGCGACAGCGCGGAGGCTTGCGGATCGCTGATGTGCAGGTCTTCGGCGCGCTCGTTGCGGCCCGTTAAATAACGCATCCAGGCGGCGATGGCGGTGGCGTGGCGTTCGATGTTCTGGCCGTGCGCCATGCGTGTCTTGATGGGTTCGAGTATGCCCGACACCAGGACGGGAGAGCTGTCGATGGCGGTCTGGGTCGTGGAGATGTCCAGGGCGGAGTTGGCGAAGCGCTTGAGCAGGCCCTGCTTGTAGGCGCCCCAGTCGCCCGTGTGCTTGGGCAGGACGAAGATGGCGTCGTCGAGCAGGCCCTCGATATAGCGGGCGATTTCGGGTTCGCGCATGGCCTGTGCCAGCGTTTTGAAGCCGGCCACGGCGCCCAGGTGGGCCAGGGCGAACTGCCCGGCGTCGCGCATGACGGACTGGGCATGTTCGAACGGCGCGACGTGAGGCGCCAGGATGGCGCCGGCGCTTTCCCATTTGGGCCGGTCGGCCGAGAACCAGTCTTGAATGACCCATTGCGAGAAGGGTTCGGTGACGACGGGGGCGCCGTCGTGCAGGCCAAGCAGGGTTTCGGCCGAGGCGATATCGGCGGCCGTGGCGGCATGGGCCATGCGGTCGACCAGCGAGCATGGGCAGGCGTATTGGTCCAGGAAGTGCTGAAGGAGATCTGGGTCGTTGAGGTCGTCCTGCACGCGGTCGATGTAGTTTTCAAGCACGCGCTGCAGGACTTTGCCGTTGGCGGGCAGGTGGTCGCAGCTGAGCAGGGTAAAGGGAGGCAGGCCGCGCAGCTTGCGCTGGTAGATGGACCAGGCCAGCACGCCCAGCGGCGAGCGCGCGCTTTGCGGCGCGTTGAGATCGAGCTGGATATGGGGCAGAGAAGCATCCAGGCAATCGTGGCCGGCGTCGTAGGCGTAGGCCTTTTCGGCAAGGGTCAGTGTAACGACCTGGGTTTGCGGCGAGCAGAGGGCGTCGACGACCTCTTGCCGGGCGTTGGCCATGCAGACGACCCGGTTCAGGCTGCCGATGACCCGCGCCCTGCGGGTTTCGTTGTCGTCGACCAGTACGGTGTAAAGGCCGTCTTGCGGCGTCAGGGCGTCGCTGGCGGCGCGGTTTTGCAGGCTGGCGGCAAAGATGCCCCAGTTGGCGTCGCCGGCCTGCATGGCCTGGTCGGTGTAGATGGCTGAATGGCTGCGGTGGTAGGTGCCCGAGCCCAAATGGACGATGCGTGTGGGTACGGCGCTGCGGTCGTAGGACGGCTTGACGATGTTCTGGGGCACCTGGCCCAGCGTGGCGTTCGATAACTGTTCCATGGCGTTTTACCCTGGGAAGAACGAAAGGTGTACGTCAGCGAATGGTTTGGGCTGCAGCGGCATGCGGCATTAAGTATTATCGTGCCGCGCGCGAACCCTGGCAATGGTTGCCAATGCCGCGAAATCCACTGAAACGGGCGTTACACAGACCGTCGCCCCGGCGGCGGCCCCCGCTTGGCTACTGCAGCCCGTGGTATTTGCGGCCCAGTTCTATGGTGGCCTGGAAAAAGCCTTCCTTGCTGCCGCAGTCGTAGCGGGTGCCTTCGTACTGGTGGCCGAACACACTGCGCTCCTGCAGCAGGCTGGCGATGCCGTCGGTCAGCTGGATTTCGCCGCCCACGCCCGCCTGGGTGCGCCGCAAATGCTCGAAGATCTCGGGTTCCAGCACGTACCGGCCTACGACCGCCAGGGTGGAGGGTGCCTGGTCGGGGCTGGGTTTTTCGACTATGCCCTTTACCAGCGTGGTCTTGCCGTTGACCTTGTCGCCCGAGACTATGCCGTATTTGGAAGTGTGTTCGCGCTGCACGTTCTGTATGGCCAGCACGCTGCCGTTTTGCTGGTGGGCGGTTTCGACAAGCTGTTGCGTGGCGGCGGTGGGGGCGTCGATAAGGTCGTCGGCCAGCAGGACGGCAAAGGGTTCGTTGCCCACGATGGGAGCGGCGCACAGCACGGCATGGCCCAGCCCCAGCGGGGCGGGCTGGCGTGTGTAGATGCAGTTTACGTACGAGGGGATGACGTTGCGCACGATCTCCAGCAGCTGGGTCTTGTTTTTTGCGGCCAGCTCTGCTTCCAGTTCGGGGGCGCTGTCGAAATGGTCTTCGATGGCGCGCTTGTTCCGGCCCGTCACGAAAATAAGGTCGGTGATGCCTGCGGCAATGGCCTCTTCGACCGCGTATTGAATCAGCGGCTTGTCGACGATGGGCAGCATTTCTTTGGGCATGGCCTTGGTGGCGGGCAGGAAACGCGTGCCCATGCCGGCAACGGGGAAAACAGCTTTACGTATGGGTTTCATGAGTTGGGATGCAGTGCGTCGCGTTGGCGGCAGAGTCGTTCGATGCGCTTATTGTAGAGGAAGTAGCCAGGCTTCCCGCATTTGATGTTTGCCGAGTCAGTCGTGTAATTAACGGTTAATTTTGGTCAATACTCGTCGTTTGTTTTTATAAATATTGTCTAAAATTGTGGAATTGTCTTTAACCTTAAGCATAATGTTTATTTCTGCTACTGACCGCGTGCGCTCGGAAATCGAGTCTCGCATTGTGAATGGCACGATGCCTCCAGGGGCGTCGCTGGACGAATCGCAATTGAGCGAGCTTTTTTCCGTATCGCGCACACCCGTGCGCGAAGCATTGCTGCAACTGGCCACTTTGGGGTTCGTCCGGATCATTCCGCGCTCCGGCATTTTTGTGGTGCCGCTGTCGGCGCGTGAACTGGCATCGCTGTTCGAGGTGCTGGCGCAAATGGAAAGCCTGGCCGCCAAGTTGGTGATCCACCGCATCAACGAAGAGCAGATCAATATGCTGCGCAAGGTGCATGCCGGCGGCAAGGCCGCGGCGCAATGCGGCGACGTGGAAGCTTTCATCGAATACAACAAGGCGTTCCACGAAGCTTTGTACTACGTGTGCGGCAACAGTTTCCTGGTCGAGCAGATCCTGCATGTCCGCAAGCGCATCAACCCCTATCGCACGCGCAGGGCCGACTATGCCAAGCATCTTCTCGAGGCCTGGGGCGAACACGACGAGTTGCTGGACGCCATCTTGAGCAAGGACGAGGATACAGCCATGTCCCTGGCCAGCCTCCACGTGCTGAAAAGCGGCAACGACGTCGCCGAACTGGGCGGCGCCATGGGCGGGCATGCGGTGTTCGACACCGAATACAACGGGATGCCCAGAATGTCCATCGAACTGCCGCGCGTTCCCAGCCGCCGGCACGCGGCCTGAGGCGGCCGTACTCTAGCCGGGCTGCGTAGCGCTGCCCGGCGCGCCCAGCCGTATGGCCTGCGGGTTGATTTCCTGCGGAGGGTTGGGTTGCAGGCCCTGGCTGTAGGGCGCTTTGCCGAAGAAACCCATGCCCAGTCCGAAGACGGCCAGGTTGGCGATGACGACAAGAATGAACAGGAATTTCATGGGCTATTCTTTTTGCGGCTGATCGCCGCAGTTTGGCGCAAATCGGGCCAGGCCGGCAAGCCCGTCCAAAACAGGGTTGGCCAGCCATTCTATGGGATCGCCGGATACGCCCAGCCGCGCTTGCGCGGCGTTCAGCAGTCGCTGGGTTTCATCTTTGACGAGGGGCCATCCGCCCCCCGAGGCATAAAGGCGGGGCGCGGCGCTGCATGACTCCAGCGTTGCCAGCCATTGGCGCAAGACGGCGCCGGCCTGCGCGGCGGCGATGCCGGTGACGATGGCCTGGTGCGTGTCGGTGGGGAACTCGGCGGTGGGGCCCTGGGCTTCGGGCAAGTGGGCCGTGGCCTGAGCCAGGGAGGCATTCATCAGGGCCGGGCCGGGCAGGATCAGCCCGCCGCGAAAGGCGTAGCGCTGGCCAGGGCCTGCCGTGTCGTTTTGGCGTGGCGAGGCGTTGCCGGTGTCGGCGTATGTGTTTCCGGAAAGCGGGCTATCCTGGGGAACCAGGGTGTCGATGGTGGTGGCGGTGCCGAAGCTGGCCAGCATGGCGGGCGCGGATGGATGCGTGGTTCGCATGCGCTGGGCCAGGCCCAGCAAGGCCACCCAGCGATCGGGGCCGAGCTGCCCCGGCTGGCGGTAGTGGTTGTGCACGTCGAGCGCGCTGGCCTGGCTGCCGACCCAGTCGATGGCCGGAATGTATTTGGCCATATGCGCCTGCAGGCGGCCGGCCATGGCGGCCCCGGCCACGTTGACGCCGATGGCGCCGGAGGGGGCCGCGGGAAGCTGGCGCAGCCAGGCGTCGACCTGCTCGAGCTCCGCGTGCGGCAGGGCCAGCGCCTTGGATTCGCGATGGCTGGTGTCCGGCTGGACCCAGCCGAATTTGATACGCGTATTGCCGGCGTCTATAAGAATGATCATGTCCGCACCGAAACCTCGCCCACGGTGATGGGAACGGCGCCGTCGGGCGTGCGCACCATGAGCTGCCCATGCATGTTGATGCCGCAGGCGATGCCGGCGTTGATGATGCGGCCGTTGTCCAGTACGTTGACGTGTTGGCCTGCCAGGGCGTCGAGATGGGCATGGCGGACGGGGAAGGACTCGAAGCCGTGGCGCATGAGCGTGTTGATGGCGTCGTACCAGGCTTGCGCCACGGCGCTGACCAGGGCATGGATAGGCGTGCCGGCGGCGTCGGGACAGCAGGCGGCGATTTCGCTCCAGTCGGCGACCTGCCGGTTCAGCGACCGGCTTAGCGCGCGGGCATCGTCGAGGTTTATGCCGATGCCCATGATCGCGACGTGATGATCGGCGCTCAGGCGCGAGGTGCCGGCGCGGGTCGTTTCCACCAGAATGCCCGCCAGCTTGGCCGACTTCCACAAGATGTCGTTGGGCCATTTCATGGTGAGGTGGTTGAGCTGCTCGGCGTCGAGAAAGCCGCGCAGCGCCTCGCAGGCGGCAATGCCGGCCATGGGGGACAGCGCGGGCAGCAGGAGCTGCGGCACGAAGATATCGAACGCGCACGAGAACATGAGGTTGGCCCCGGCGCGGTTTTGCCAGGTGCGGCCGGCGCGGCCGCGGCCTTCTTCCTGCAGGTGCGCGCCCACCAGCCACGGCCGGGCCAGCTGGTATTCGTTGGTGCGCGCCTTTGCGAGCAGGTTGGCGTTGGTGGACGACGTGCGCTCGGACCATTCGATTTGCTTGAATTGCGGCAGGTCGTCCTGCAGTTGCTGTACAA
Source organism: Eoetvoesiella sp. (assembly GCF_035555955.1). Taxonomy (NCBI): domain Bacteria; kingdom Pseudomonadati; phylum Pseudomonadota; class Betaproteobacteria; order Burkholderiales; family Alcaligenaceae; genus Eoetvoesiella; species Eoetvoesiella sp. The sequence continues at coordinate 102,727 of NZ_DATMGA010000028.1, forward strand.
GCGATTGCGGTGTGGGTAGCGCGGCGGCGGTGTCGGGCGTGGCGGTCATGGATGTTATTTTTATGGTTGTGTCGTGGAGGCGCCGGCAAAAGCATTTTTGCTTGCCTGTTTTCCATACAGGGATATTATGCTTTTTTTAATCGGATTATGGTTGTAAACATGGGAAAAACCTCATTCACGGGCCTGGCCGGCGCCATTGATTGCGTGGTCGAATGGCCCGAGTCCGAGCCCCGGGGCTGGGCGCTGGTTCTGCACCCCCATCCTTTGCATGGCGGTGCGCGCGACAACAAGATCGTGACCACGATAGCGCGGGCTTGTTTGCAGGACGGCCTGGTGGCTGTGCGGCCGAACTTTCGCGGGGTGGGGGAATCGGCCGGCGAGTTCGACAAGGCGGTGGGCGAAACGGCGGACATGCGCGAGCTGGTGCGCCAATTCGTGCAAAGCCATCCCGAAGCCGCCGCCGGCAAATGGGTGCTGGCGGGGTTTTCCTTTGGCACCTCGGTGGCGGCGCAACTGTACTCCATCTTGGCCGAGGAGAAGGGGGCGCTGCGGGGCGGTGACCCGGCGGCGGCCACGACGGTTGCGGCTTCGCCGGGCCAAGGCCAGGACGAGCGGGCTGTTCCCGGGGAAGCGGCGTTGCCCGATTTGCTGATTCTGGTCGGCTCGGCGGTAGAGCGGTTCCGGTTCCGCGAGGTTGTGGTGCCCGACGATACGCTGCTCGTTCATGGCGAGGCGGACGAGGTCGTGCCACTGGCCGAGGCCATGGACTTCGCGCGCGCGCGCGGCCTGCCGGTGGTGGTGGTGCCCGAAGGGTCGCACTTCTTCCATGGCAAGCTCATCATGCTGAGGCGGCTGGTGCAAGAACGGCTGGCGGCGCTGTGGGCGGGTGTTCATTGATCAATCCCGTTCCGCCCGTGGCCGGGCGCCTGGGCGCTTGAAGCGGATTTGAATTGCGTGCGCGGCCGGCTCGCGTAGCGCCTTTTGTCGCGCGCCTTTCAGGCGATCGTCAGATAGTCGGCTCGATGTGGCCATTTGGTAATCATTTATGGATTTTCGTAGCAAATAATTGCGTATTGGCTCTCAAAACCCCAGGGCGCGCGGTTTAATGTGCGCGTCGCACTGCCTATAATGGTCGGGGTTTTCCCACTTCCCACTTTTTTGGATGATCCATTGATTTCTATGCTGCCGACACACACCGCACACTCGTTCCCCCTCAAGAAACAGTCGCGTTGCCTGGCAATCAGCCTGGTGCTGGCCTTCTCGCCGGCGCTGGTGCTTGCCCAGCAAAAGGCCGCCGCTCCGGTTGCGGCGTCGGCTCCCGCCGGCGCCGCCGCATCCGCGCCGGCAGCCGCGGCTGCGGTGGATACCTTGTCCACGGTCGGTCAGCTTTCGTCGATTCCCGCGCCTGAACTGGCCGCCAAGGCCTGGCTCAGCATCGACGCGAACAGCGGGCAGGTCATTACGGCGCAAAACGGCAACGAAAAAATCGAGCCGGCCTCGCTTACCAAGATCATGTCGGCCTACGTCATTTTCCAGGCCATCGAGAACAAGCGCCTGTCGCTCGACCAGAAGGTGAACATTTCCGAGAAGGCCTGGAAAACCGAGGGTTCGCGCATGTTCGCCAAGGTGAACACGCAAGTGTCGGTCGACGACCTGCTTCAGGGCGTGATCGTGCAGTCGGGCAACGACGCCACGGTGGCGCTGGCCGAAGCCGTGGCCGGCAGCGAATCGGCGTTTGCGGCGCTGATGAATCAGGAAGCGGCCAAGATGGGGCTTACCCATACGCATTTTGCCAATGCCACGGGTTTGCCCGACCCCGAGCACTACACCACGGTGTACGACCTGGGCATCATGGCCATGCGCCTGGCCAAAGACTTTCCGCAGTACTTCCATTACTACAGCCAGAAAGAATTCACCTACAACAAAATCAAGCAGCACAACCGCAACCGCTTGTTGTGGACGGATCCCACCGTCGATGGCATGAAAACCGGCCATACGTCCGAGGCGGGCTATTGCCTGGTCGCCACCGCTTTGCGCGACGGCCGCCGGGTGGTCACGGTTCTGGTCGGCGCGGCCAGCGATTCCGCTCGCGCCGAAAACAGCCTCAAGCTGCTGAACTGGAGCTTCCAGAACTTCGACACCATCAAGGTGCTCGATGGCGCCAAGCCGCTGGTGCAGGCCCGCGTGTGGCAGGGCCAGGCCGATACCGTCGGGCTGGGCCAGCCTTCCACGGTGTGGCTCACAGTGCCGCGCGGCAAGGGTCCCGACGTCAAGCCCGAGGCGCGTTATACCCAGCCTCTTATCGCTCCCCTCACCAAGGGCGCCAAGGTGGGCACGGTGGTGTTCACGCTGGACGGCAAGCAGCTCAGGCAAGAGCCTTTGCTGGTGCTCAACGACGTTGCCCAGGCCGGCATTTTCGGGCGCCTGGTCGACAAGGTTCGCCTGATGTTCCAATAACGGCTGGTCGTCAGCGCCCGTCGCTCGCCGCCCTGGTTTGCGCTGGCGGGACGCAGCCAGCACACACCAGGGTATGCCGGTGCAGGGCATACCCGTCTCGCATGGTTTCATCGCCTGCCTGCTTCTCCCCATAAGGCCGGCCAAGGTGCTGGCTGTTCCCAGAACAAGGGTAATGCCGGCAGCGCGCGGGCGCCTTCGGGCTTTCGGCGTAACGTGAACGGCTGGTGGATTAAACAGTTTTTCCCGCGGGGATTAAACTTATTACTTTCGGCTTGAACAGGCGTTGGTGCAATGATTCCGGATGTCGACAACGACAGCATGGTGTATTTGAATGGCGATTTCGTTCGCCTGGGCGATGCCAAAGTCTCGGTGCTGGATCGCGGCTTCATCTTTGGCGACAGCATTTACGATGTCGTGCCGGTATATGGCGGCAAGCCGTTTCGCATGGACGGGCATTTGGCGCGGCTGCAGCGCAGCCTGGAGTCCGTGCGCATCGATGCCGGCTGGACGCTTGCCCAATGGGAAGTCCTGGTGTTCGATCTTATTGCCCGATACGCGCCGAAAAACGGCGATTGCCTGGTGTACATACAGGTGACGCGCGGCGTGGCCAGGCGCGACCATGCTTTTCCCAAGGGCGTTGCGCCCACCATTTTTGCCATGGTGTCGCCGTTCAAGCGTCCCACGCCGGCGCAGCGCGAGCAGGGGCTGACGGCGATCTCGCTGCCCGACATCCGCTGGCTGCGCTGCGAAATCAAAACCACGTCGCTGCTGGGCAATGTGCTGGCCAAGCAGGCCGCCGTGGACGCCGGGGTGGATGAAGTCGTGCAGTTTCGCGATGGCTGTCTTTCCGAAGGTTCGTCGTGCAATATATGGGTCGTGAAGAACGGCACGCTGCTTGCCCCGCCGCGCGACAACCTTATCCTGGAAGGTGTGCGCTATGCTTTCCTGGAGCAGCTCGCCTTTGAGGCCGGTGTGCCGTTCGAGGCCCGGCCGATTTCCGAGCGCGAAGTCGACGAAGCCGACGAGCTGATGCTTACTTCCGCCTCGAAAGAGGTGTTGCCGATAGTCCGGTATAACGGCAAACCCGTGGGCGCAGGCCGTCCCGGCGCCGTTTATGCCAAGTTGCGTGCCGGTTACGACCGAGCCGTGGAGTAGTTTCATGCCGACCATGCCGCCCGAAATTCCGCCCGATCAATCCCTTATCGAGTACCCCAGCTTTTTCCCCATCAAGGTCATGGGCAAGGCGCATCCCGACTTTGCGCAAACTCTGGTCGAAGTCGTTTTGCAGTACGACCCCGAATTCGATGCCGCAACGGTTGAAATGCGGCCCAGCAAGAACGGCACCTACCTGGGGCTGACCTTTACGGTCAAGGCCACGTCGCGCGAGCAGCTGGACAATCTGTACCGTGCCCTGCACGGCCATCCCATGGTGTCCATTGTTCTGTGATGGCGCCATGCCGCAAGCCCGCGTTCCTTGCTTCGATTCGCACGGTTCAAGCCTGTACATCCTGTTTGGCAAAGAGTCATGATTGCGCATAAATGGTGGCCGCGTCCCGCGCCATATCTGGAAGTCTGGCAGGCCATGCGGGACTACACCGAGGGGCGCGACGCCCAGTCGCCCGACGCCATCTGGCTGGTCGAGCACGAGCCCGTGTACACGCTGGGCCAGGCGGGCAAGCCCGAGCACATTCTCAATAGCGGCGCGATTCCCGTGGTGCGCAGCAATCGCGGCGGGCAGGTTACCTACCATGGCCCGGGCCAGGTGGTGGCGTATTGCCTGGTCGACCTGCGCCGCGCCGGCCTGTTCGTGAAGGAATACGTGGCGCTGCTGGAAGACGTAACCATACGGTTGCTGGCCGACCTGGGCCTTGCCGGCGCCTGCCGCAAGCCGGGCGCGCCGGGGGTGTACGTGCCCATGGCCGACCAGGGTGGCGAACTGGCCAAGATTGCCGCCCTGGGCATCAAGGTGCGCAATGGCTGCGCCTACCACGGCATTGCCTTGAACGTGGCCATGGATCTTGCGCCTTACCTGGGCATCAACCCCTGCGGCTACGAGGGCCTGCGCACCGTGGATCTGGCGGTTTGCGGGGTGGATGCCACGGTGGAAGGGGTGGGCGAAGAGCTGGCGCGCCGGCTGAGCGCGGCGATAAGCCGCTCGTAGAAAGTGTGGCGGAATATCCTTCCGGTATAAGGGTTTTCCTGCGGGGATTTTGCCGGCGCGTTAAAATAGCTTGGTTCGCGCTACCGTGCGGGCATGTGTTCATGCCACGGCCCATGTGGCCGCCTATCTTTTTACGCATGGGGCCAAAAGCCTACATGCAGGAATGTATATGACTACTCCGGTTGACCAGCCTTCCCCTCGTCCTCGCGTCGTTCCCGCCCAGCCGGGGTATGACCCCACCCAAAAACAAAAGTCCGAGGCGAAGACGTCGCGCATTCCCATCAAGGTGGTCCAGGCCGAACGCCTTAAAAAGCCCGACTGGATCCGTGTAAAGGCGGCCTTGCCCGGCTCGCGCTTCCACGACATCAAGCGCATATTACGCGAACATAAACTGCATACCGTGTGCGAAGAAGCCTCTTGTCCTAATATCGGGGAATGCTTCGGCAAGGGCACGGCCACGTTCATGATCATGGGCGACAAGTGCACGCGCCGCTGCCCCTTCTGTGACGTGGGCCACGGCCGCCCCGACGCCCTGGACGTGAACGAGCCCGAAAACCTGGCGCGCACCATTGCCGCGCTCAAGCTTTCCTATGTGGTCATTACCTCGGTCGACCGCGACGACCTGCGCGACGGCGGCGCCGGCCATTTCGTCGAATGCATACGCAAGGTGCGCGAATTGTCGCCCTCCACGCGCATCGAAGTGCTGGTGCCCGACTTCCGCGGCCGCCTCGACCGCGCGCTGGAAATCCTCAACGGCGGGCCTCCCGACGTCATGAACCACAACCTGGAAACCGTGCCCCGCCTGTACAAGCAGGCGCGCCCCGGTTCGGACTACAACCATTCTCTAAAGCTGCTGTCCGAATTCAAGGCGCTGTACCCGCACGTGCCCACCAAGTCGGGCCTTATGCTGGGCCTGGGCGAGTCCGACGAAGAAATCCTGCAAGTCATGCGCGACCTGCGCGCGCACAATGTCGACATGCTTACCATCGGCCAGTATCTGCAGCCGTCCGAACACCACCTGCCGGTGCTGCGCTATGCGCACCCCGACACCTTCAAGATGTTCGAACGCGAAGCCTACGCCATGGGCTTCACCCACGCCGCCGTAGGCGCCATGGTGCGATCTTCCTACCACGCCGACGAACAGGCGCACGCCGCGGGCGTGGAAGGGATTTAACGCGACACGGGCATCTGCCCGCCCGCTGCCGATTTCAAGCTTGCGGCCTGCTCTCTCCGAACGGTATCACCCCGGGGGGGCGGGCCGATTTGATATGCTGCGTGAGTTCGAGCTGGAATGGCGAGAATTCCTTGTCTTTGCGGTGTACCAGATAAAGCGGAATTGACATTGCGAGGCCGGGGGTATGCACGGATCGTAGTTCGCCGCGGGTAATGCTGTTGATCACTGACGATTTGAAAAAGAAACAGACGCCCACGTCGCGGCGCACGGCTTCTTTCTGAGCCTCTGGGTGTCCAAGCGCCATTACGACACGCCGGGAGGTTACGCCGTTGGCCCGCAGTTGCCCTTCTTCGAGTTTTTGCATTACCGAACTGTTGTTCGTGCTGATGAACGGCAATTGAGATATCTGGTCTCGCTGCACTTCATTTCCCACCCATTGGCTGTCGATTGCGCTGGCCAAAAGCAGGGGCTCGTCCCATAGGGGATGCAGAACCAGGCCGTCGAGGTTCTGGTCGGGCGAAATAATCACCACGGCAAAGTCGCTTGCGCCCGTTCGCGTTTCTTCGAGCGCGACCTGCGGGTTTGATATCGACAGTTTCACCATGCCGTCGGGATGGCTGGCCTGGAAGTTGCAGAGGATGCCAGGCAGCTGGTAAGTGCCCACGCTCATGGACGAGGCGATTACGACGCCGGGCACGTTGGGGGCTGAACCGCTTAATTCCCGTTCGAGCTCGCGTGTTCGCGTGACCATTTCCCGGGCCCATTTGTGGACCCGGATCCCCGCCTGAGTCAATACGATGCCGCGTCTTTCGCGGCGTATCAACTTGGTTCCCAGTTTGTCTTCGAGGGTTTGAATATGGGAGGTGATGACGGGCTGGGTGACGCAGAGATAGTCCGAAGCGCGCGTAATGCTCTGCAGCTCCGCCACGGCGCAAAAAACCTCGAGTTTTTGAATACTTAGACGGGTATCGAAGCCTCGCATTGCAAGCATCCTGAAAATATCATGATATAGCCATATGGCTATATCTTAGTGACTTATTTTCGATTGGACGTATATCTTTAGTCAACATAAAGTGTGCTTGACGCAGGAGTATCGGCAAGATCGGCTGAGTTTGTCGGCTTTCCGCGCCGCCACGAAATCACAAGGTTTTGGATGACATTGATGCGCGCCCATGGGAACAGGACGGTTGAGTACGATTACATAATCGTTGGTGCGGGGTCGGCCGGCTGCACGCTTGCATATCGACTGGGCATGGATCCGGGTTTGAGGATTCTATTGCTGGAGGCGGGCGGATCCGATAGTTCGCCAGTCATCAAGATACCCCTGACTTGGGGGCTGATTTTGAAGCACCGGCTTTACGATTGGGGCTACTTTACCGAGCCCGAGCCGGGGCTGGATGGCCGGCGCATCGAATGCGCGCGCGGGCGTGTTCTGGGCGGCTGCACGTCCATCAATGGCATGGCCTATGCGAGGGGCATGCGCGAGGACTACGACCAGTGGGCGCAGGAGCTTGGGCTGCACGATTGGTCATACCGCAAAGTTCTGCCTTACTTCAAGCGCAGCGAGTCGTGGGAGGGCGGCGCGGATGAATTCCGCGGCGATTCGGGGCCTCTTGCCGTGACGCGCTTGAACTACGAAGACCCATTGCTGGATGCATTCATGCAAGCCGTCGAGCTTGCGGGCTACCCGGACAACGATGACTACAACGGGATCAGCGCGGATGGGTTCGGGCCGATGCAGGCCACTATCCGCCGCGGCCGCCGCTGGAGTGCGGCTTCCGCCTACTTGCGGCCGGCAGTGGCCCGGAAAAACGTGACGGTATGCTCGGGAGCTCTAGCGCATAAAGTGGTTTTCGAGGGCGGCCGCGCCGTGGGAGTCGAATACTCGAGCGGCGGCGGGACGGAACTGGCGCGTGCCAGCCGGGAGGTCATTGTGTGCGGCGGGGTCATCAATTCGCCGCAGTTATTGATGCTGTCCGGTATCGGCAAGGCGGATGCATTGCGCGCCCATGGCATCGAGCCTCTCGTCGATTTGCCGGGTGTGGGCGAGAACCTGCATGACCATATCGTTTGCGACGTCCAGTGGCGCCGCAGTTCGCCCGGGCCTTTGTACCGCGCGTTGCGGCTGGATCGGATTGCAGTCGATATTCTGCGGACCTGGCTGTTCGGCACCGGGCTGTCCGGGAAAGTGCCTGCGGCGTCCGTGGGGCTGGTGCGGAGCCGTCCCGGGCTGGAGCTGCCGGATGCCCAGTTGATGCTGGCGGCCGCGCCGATGACGGCAGGGCCTTATCTTAAGCCGTTTCTCGAGCCTTACGTCGATGCGTTTGCCATCAAGGGCGTATTCCTGGCTCCCGAAAGCCGGGGCACGGTCAGGCTTGCTGGTTCGGATCCCGCGAAGCCTGCCCGGATTCAGCAGAATTTCCTTTCCACGGAGTCGGATCGTCTTGCTGTTCGCGAGATGGTTCGCACGATGCGCCGCATCGGCGAGCAGCCGCCGCTTGCTCCGTTCATCGCGGAAGAGCTGGCGCCCGGGCCGTCCGCCGTCGGCGATTCGGACATCGATGCGTTCATTCGAAAAACCGCCATTACGCTGCATCACCCGGCGGGGACGTGCAAGATGGCCGTGGAGGGCGATCCGATGGGGGTGCTGGATCAGCAATTGCGGGTACGTGGCGTGGACGGGTTGAGAGTGGTCGACGGATCGGCGATACCGAAAATTGTCAGAGGGCCGATCAATGCTCCCATCATCATGATGGCAGAGAAGACCGCCGACCATATTCTTGGGCTTGATGCTTTGGTTTCATGAAGGAAAGACGGAATTTCAAATAGAGGACAGGAGATAAACAGCATGAGTTACGTTATTGGCATCGATACTGGCGGAACTTTTACGGATGGGTTTGTGGCGGGCGAGAATGGAACGATCGCCGCTGCAAAGAGCCCTTCGACGCCACCTGATTTTTCACGCGGATTTCTTGCCGTCATCGACGAGCTGGCGAAGGAGCTGGGGATCCAGACTTCAGAGTTGCTGGGCAGGACCCAATACATCATTCACGGGACGACGTCCACGTTGAATGCGGTGGTCACGGGCGATGTGGCGAAGGTGGGGTTCCTGACCACCCGCGGCCATGCTGATTCGATCGCGATGATGAATCTGGAGGGACGGTATGTCGGGCTGGATCCAGAAAAAATCCAGAACATATCCAGGACGAACAAGCCCGAGCCCCTGGTGCCTCGGTCGTTGGTCGAGGAGATTGACGAGCGGGTCGATTACAAAGGCGCCGTGGTTGTTCCTTTGGATGAAGATGGCGTGCGCAGCGCTGTGGACAGGTTGATGAAGCAGGGTGTGGAAGCCATTGCGGTTTCGCTGTTATGGTCATTTCGCAATCCGGCCCATGAAACCCGTATCCGTGAAATCGTCAACGAGATGGCGCCAGGCATGTATGTTGCCGTATCTCATGAAATAAGCCCGCGCATACGCGAATATACGCGCAGCTCGACCACCATCGTCAATACGCAGGTCGGCCCCAAGCTGGCCGCCTATCTCGACCCATTGGAAGCCGAGCTCAGGAAACGGGGCCTGGCAGGGTCGCTTCTCGTGATGCAGGGATCCGGCGGATGCGTCCAAGCCGCTCATGCCCCCAAGCACGCCGTGAGCACCCTGGGGTCGGTACTGACCGGCGGAGTGGTGGGGTGCCTGCATCTTGCGCAAGCGCTGGGGCATGAAAACATTATTTCGACGGATATGGGGGGGACGACATTCCTGGTCGGGCTGATCCAGGACGGAAAGCCGATTACGACGACTACGACGGTCTTGAACCAGCATCAGATCAATACGCCGATGGTGGACGTGCAGACGATAGGGGCGGGCGGGGGCGCCATCGCCTGGATCGATGGCGGCGGGAACCTTCGCGTCGGGCCGCGCAGCGCGGGCGCCAGGCCAGGCCCTGTATGTTATGGAGAAGGGGGCGTCGAGCCGACGGTGACGGATGCCGATCTGGTTCTTGGAATCATCAACCCGGATAATTTTCTTGGAGGCCGCAAGAAGCTATCGAGGAAATTGGCGGAAGATGCGATCCGTACCAAGATCGCGGAGCCCTTGGGCCTTACCGTGGAGGAAGGCGCCGCGGCCATATACACGATACAAAATGCCCAAACTGCTGATCTTGTGCGCAAGGTCGTCGTCAATAGCGGGCACGATCCCCGCGACTTCGTCATTTATTCGTTTGGCGGGGCCGGCCCTGTGCATGCGGCAAGCTATTCGGCGGATATCGGCTCGCGCGAAGTCTTGATTCCCCTGGGAACAACCGCGGCCGTGTTTTCCGCATACGGCCTTGCATCGTCGGACATCGTGCTGACCGCCGAAGCTTCGGATCCGTCGAACTGGCCGGTCGAGCCTGCGACGATCAACGAGCGCTACGAGAAACTGGAGCAGGAACTTCGCAGCCGCATGCAAGAGCAAGGCCTGGACTTCCAGAAAGTCGACTATGTTCGCGAGGCCGAGATCCGCTACACGATGCAGATGGCGGAGGTGACCACTCCCGTTCCCTCCGGCGTACTGGATGCGAAGGCCATCGAGGGAGTCGGCCGAACCTTCGAGGCCTTGTACGAGCGGCTTTATGGCAAAGGCTCGGGGTTCGCCGATGCCGGGCTGCAGGTGATCACCTATCGGGTGCGCGCTGTGGGCGCGCTACCCATCCGTACAGCGCTTCCCGATTTCGAGAATGCCACGGGCGTTCCCCAAAGCAGCGGCACGCGCCGGGTCTTCCTGGATGTCAGGAAGGGCTGGCAGGAAACCAGGATCTATGACTATCGCGCCCTGAAGACGGGCGCCCAGGTCGACGGCCCAGCCGTTGTCGAGACGCCCACCACCACCATTGCCGTACCGGAAGGGAGCCGTGGCACGGTCGATCGACTGGGCAACTTGGTATTACGGCTTGCCGCCGCTTAATTCAATTATCAAGGAGACATCATGCCGTTAATCAATATAGCGGGGTCCGAGCGATTCGCCTACCAGCTGAAACCCTCCGCGCAAACCAGGGAATTGGCGCGTGGGCTCACGCTGCATTCAGTCAGCGACGACGATGTGGCGGGGGTAGATCCGCTGACGTACGAGGTGATTCGACACCGGCTGGCGTCCATCGCCGGGGAAATGGGCGATGCGCTCAAGCGCATGTCCGGCTCGGTCGTGGTCACGGATTGCAACGATTTTGGAGCCACTATTCTGGACGAATGCGGCGACTCGGTGATTGTTGGGCTTTACAACACCCAGCTGGCCGCATCGGTCGATATGGCGGTCAAGTGGACGCTGGAGAACCGGGGAGTGAATCCGGGCATCCGGCCCGGCGATATGTTTTTCTGCAACGATCCATGGATAGGCGGCGGCCTGCATCAGAACGACGCCACGATCATGGCGCCGCTTTTTCACGAAGGCGAGCTATTCGGCTGGACGGCGGCAGTTTGCCACCAAGTGGATCTGGGTGGCGTGTCTCCCGGGAGCTGGTCGGTCGAGGGCCGGGATGTATTTTGGGAATCGACGCCCGTTCCGCCCGTAAAGATCGTGGAAGAGGGGGAAATCCGTAGTGATATCGAAGATATGTATTTGCGGCGCTCGAGAGTGCCGCGCCTGATCGCGCTCGATCTGCGCGCGAAGATCGGCGCCAACAATATTGCGCAGGAACGCTTGACGCAGTTGATTGCCAAGTACAGCGCCAAGACCGTCAAAGCGGTGATGAAGCGCATGATGAACGATGCCGAGAGCCGTCTCAGGGCGAAGTTGCTGGAGCTTCCCGATGGCGAGTGGTCGGGCGTGGCGCATCAGGATTCGTTCCGCAGCGGAGACCGCAACGTATACAAGATCACCCTGAAGATGACGAAAAAGGGAGACCGCCTGACGTTCGACTTCACCGGCACCGACAAAGAGGTCGAGGGATTCGCCAATTGCACTCTCGCCGGGTTGAGGGGAGGGATCATGCCGATAGTGCTGACCATGCTTTGCGGCGACATTCCGTGGGCTCCGGGCGGGCTTTACCGGTGTTTCGACATCATCAGCGAGCCCGGCACCATCAATAATTGCAATTTTCCCGCGGGCATTGGCAAGGCTTCTGTAGCATCGGCCTGGGCCACGCAGAATGTCGTTTCCGAAACGGTCGGAACCATGCTGTCCATTCATCCCGAGCATCGCAAGTCGCTGATGTGCGTGTGCTGCGGAACCTGGGACTTGGCATTGCTGGCCGGCCTCGATCAAAGGGGCAACCCGTTCGTGACGATGATTTGCGACTCGATGGCGGGCGGCATGGGTGCGCGGGTGGATCAGGACGGCGTCGATACGGGCGGGCTCAATTGTATTCCGATGGGCCGGGTCGCCGACGTTGAAATCAACGAGTTCAGTTTCCCGATGCTTTATCTTTGGCGCAGGGAGGAAATGGACTCAGGCGGAGCGGGCCGGTTCAGGGGCGGCGCGGGTGGATCCAGTTGCTTCATTCCGTACGACTCTCCCATAGGCGGCGTGCATCTGGTCGTTTCGGCGACGGGCAAGGCCTTGCCGCAGGCAACCGGGCTGAGCGGGGGCTATCCCGCGGGCACGCAATACGATGTGCTGTTGCGAGACACGAATGCCAGGCAGATGCTGGCGGCTGGCCGGATCCCGGGCGCTCTGGACGATTTGCAGGGAACTGCCGAGGTGTTGCAGCAGCATCTGGAAACCCATCTGAACGATGGCGATGTGTACTTCACCCATTGGCAAGGCGGCGGTGGCTATGGCGATCCGCTATTGCGAAACCCGATTCTGGTTGCGCGCGACGTCGTTAGGCAGAAAGTGTCCAGGCGCGCCGCCATCGAAGTCTATGGCGTTGCCTTGGCTGAGAACGGAACCGTGGATGTTCCCGCAACGGAAGCGGCCAGGAAAGCATTGCGTGAAAAGCGCGCCGCTGAAGCGTTTCATTGACCAGGAGATAATCGTGAATTTCGACGACAACATCAAGCTGGCCGACGATGGTGTGTCCACCGTTTGCAGCCATTGTTCGGAAACGCTTGGCGATGCGCATGGCGACCCATTGGCGCATGCGCTCAGGCTGGAGCGGAAATCCTCTGAACTAGGGCCCGGGATCCGGGCCGACCCTGGCTTGTTCACCGATAGGGAAATCGTTCTCAGGCAGCGATTCTGCCCAAAGTGCCTGGCGGTGCTTGCCACCGAAGTGGTTCCCCAGGACGAGGGCAAGTTGCGCAGCTGGAAGGTCTTTGGCTGAAGGGCGCTGGCTAGGGATTATGCAACCGCCGCTCCAGCAGCGCCAGGTCTTCGCGCAGCTGGCGCAGGGATTCGTCCACGCTGTTCTCGCGCGAGCGGCGTTCTTCGCCGCGTACCACCGATTGCAGGGCGAAAGTGGCGAGCATTTGCGCCACGTCTTCCAGCGGCACCTTGCCGCTGGCGCTGAACCACCACGCCGACCAGTTGCACATGCCCAGAATGGCGAAGGCCGCGATTTTCGGGTCGACGATGCGGAACTGTCCGGCCTGCATGCCGGCTTCGATTACCGCCTGGAAGCGGCTTAGCACCAGCCGGCGCGATGCCTCGGCCTCTTTGCGCAGGGCGGGAGAGAGGTTTTCTTCGTTGCGCTCGACGACCCGGAACTGCAGCGGATGCCCCAGTATGAGCCGGGCATGCTTCAGCACCAGCTGGCGCAGTGCCTCCATGGGGTCTGAATTGCTGTCGTCGACCTGGGCCGCCTGCTTGCCGGCCATGCCGGTTATTTCCGTCGTCAGCTCGCGCAGTATGGCTTCTTTATTGCGGAAGTAATAGTAGATGGCGGTGCGCGTAACGCCCATGGCCTCGGCGATATCGCCCATGCTGGTGCCCTGGAATCCGCGCTGTATGAACAAGGTGGAGGCGGCTTCCAGTATGGACTCCTGCAGCAGCTCGCGGCGCGAGGACTTGGGGGCGGGTGCGGATTTCTTGGGCGAAGTCTTGGGCACGATTGTTGTTCAGCTTTCTTGTCGGTTGCGAAGGGGAGCGGTGCGTGGGGGCTGCGCGGCAACCGCGGTTTTCCGGCCAATGATAAGGCAAGCCGGCGGTGGGCGCAGGCCCGACTGCACTATGCGCCATTTTTGACATGAGCGTCAAATCCCCGCGTCTCGGTGTAAACACCTAGTTGTCTTTATCGACAATAATTTCACACTTGTGTCAAAAATGTCTTAGAATATAAAAAAGGAGGCAGAAATCATGAGTGAATCGCCGACCAGCAAAGACGCCGCCACCGGTGCGGCAAAGCCGCAGGAAGCCACGGCCGGGTTCCTGAACACCGACTGGAATCCGCGCGGGCTGCCGGAAGGCGCCGCCACCAGCAATGTGGTGCTGCGCACGCAAGACGGTGCGGCCACGGGTGGTGCGCTGTACCGTCCGGCCACCGCCACCGATACGGTGGTGTGCATCATGCATCCCCGGGAATTCATGGCGTGCCATTACCTGGTGCCGGACATCGTGGAAGCGGGCTATGCGGCCTGGTCGCAGTGGCCGCGCTCGGTCGGCAACGACCTTCGCCTGGAACACGAGTTCGCGCTTTACGACGTGGCGGCCGGCATGGAGTTCCTGCGCAAGGCCGGCTTCAAGCGCATTGTCCTGCTGGGAAATTCGGGGGGCAGCGGGCTGTACAGCCTGTATGCGCAGCAGGCCTCGCTGGCGCCCGCCGACCGCATCAAGAAGACTCCGGGCGGGCGGGCCACCAAGCTGGACCAACTGGCCATGGTTGAGCCCGACGGCATGGTTTTCCTGGCGCCGCATCCCGGCCAGGGCGCGCTGCTTATGCAATGCATCGATCCTTCGGTCATCGACGAGTCTGACCCGCTTTCCGTGGATGCCTCGCTGGACCCCTTCGACGAGGCCAATGGCTTTGGCGACGCCAAAACCGGGGCGCGCTACGGCGCCGAGTTTGTGCGGCGCTATCGCCAGGGGCAGCACGAGCGCGTGCAGCGCCTGGACGCCATGGCGCATGCCCTGATCGAACGGCGCATGCAGGCGCGCGGCCGCGCCAAAGAGGGCGGATCGGCCGCCGACCGCCGGCTTGGCGCCCATACCCCCATCATGCAGGTATGGCGCACCAACGCCGATCTGCGCTGCTACGACCTGTCGCTGGACCCTTCGGACCGCAAGTACGGCACCTTGTGGGGCGGCGACCCGTTCGCTTCCAACTACGGTTCGGTGGGTTTTGCCCGGCTGTGCTCGCCGGAAAGCTGGCTATCGACCTGGTCGGGAATCTCTTCCAACGCCTTGCTGGCCAAGTCGGCGCCAGCCATCCGCCAGCCTACGCTGCTGGTGGAATACACCGGCGACCAGGCCTGCTTCCCGTCCATCATTCGCGACATATTCTCGGCCATCGGTGCTTCCGAAAAGCGGCACGAACGCGTAAGGGGCGATCACCACGGCCGCGCCCTGGCCGCGGGCGAAGAGCCGGGGCGCTACGTGGCGGGCCGTATCGTGCAGGAATGGCTGCGGCAGCATTTTCCCGGGTAGCCGATCCGGGCGCCCGGCGTGCCCGGGCTTTCCATTTCCATGTTTTCAAGGAACGAATCATGTCATCTGCTTCGACGAGCAGCCTGGTGTTGAAAGGGGTGGACCACACGGCCCGCCCCACCTGGAGGCTGCGCGAAACCATTACGTTTTATCGCGACGTGCTTGGCCTGCCGCTGATCCACACGATTTCCGCGCGAGGCTGGGGGCCGGCCACGCACCCAGACTTTTTGCATTTCTTTTTCGACAGCGGCAAGGGCAGCACCATTGCGTTTTTCTACTACCTGGGCTCGTCGGAACCCGCAGGCTTGGGCCGCGAGAAGCACGCCAAGCCCTGGCCGGAGGATCATGTCTTCGACGCCACCCATACCGCCTGGCAGGTGGATACCGAAGAAGAGCTCAAGGCCTGGAAGACGCGCCTGGAGGAAAAGGGGTTGGAGGTTTCCGTCGAAACCCGCCACGAAATCATCGAATCCATTTATTTTCGCGATCCCAACGGCTATTTCGTGGAGATCACGCGCAAGCTGCGTCCGCTGCAGGAGCGCGATTCGACCGACGCGGAGCTGACGCTGCAGGCGGCCATGGAGCTGGAGGACGAGGCCGCCCGCGGGGTGCAGGACATTGGCGCCATCGACGACGTCTGGAACCGCAAGTCCAGGCTGCTTTTGTCCGACGCAAGCCCGGGTGCCGCGCGGGTGCTGGTTTTGAAAGTGCCCGAGTTCGCCGCGTTGATCGAGGCGGCCCGGCGGTCGCCGCAATGCAAGGTGGACGACAGCCTGGAGGACTATGCGGTGATCGAGTCGCAGTCGCCCATGGAATTCAGCCGCAAAGAGCTGGGCGTGAAGCCCGCCGTCTGGTATGGGCTGTTCACGGGCGGCCTGCAGGGACGCATCACGGTGTTCGACCGCGACCGCGTTCGCATAGAGCCTTAGGCGAGACGACGCGGCGGCGTAAAGGAGAGACAAGTGAAAGACATACTGAACCCCCTGGAAGGGGTTGTGTACCAGACCGAGGAAAAGGCGCGGGCCTATCTGGGCAGCGGAGCCTGGGTCGACGACACGGTGGGTGGGGCCTTGCGCAAGAGCGCCACGCGCCACCCGGACCGGCCGGCCTACATTACCGACGAGGGCACGCTTACCTATCGGCAATTGAACGAACAAAGCGATTGCCTGGCGGCGGCGCTGCTGGACCTTGGTTTGAAGCCGGGCGACCGTGCCATCTTCCAGATGGGCAGCACGCTGCAAACCGCCTTGGCCGTGCTGGCCTGCTACAAGGCGGGCGTGGTGCCGGTGTGCGCGGTGCCGCAGTACCGCGAAATGGAAATCGGCAAGCTCATGCAGATGTCGCAGGCCACGGCGTATTTCGTGCAGGCCGACTTCAGCAGCTTCGACCTGGTGGAGTTTGCGCAGAAGATGATGGACAAGAACGAGCATGTTCGTCACCTGGTGGTGGCGCGCGGCACGCCGTCGATGCCGGGCCATGGCTTGCAGGCCCTGATTGCACGGCATACGCCGGAAAGCGGGCGGGAGCGGCTGAAAGACGTGCCCGTTGGACCGCGCGACGTGCTGGCCTTCCAGCTTTCGGGCGGCTCCACCGGCCTGCCGAAAATCATCCCGCGTTTCCATGGCGAATACCTGGGCCATAGCGCCGGCTGGTCCAGGCGGTATGCCATCGATGAATCGTCCCGCGTCATCTGGTCGCTGCCGTTGATGCACAATGCCGGGCAGATCTACGCCATGATGCCCATGGTGCTGCTGGGCGTTACCACGGTGCTGATGCCCAAGGTGGATATCCAGCGCATGCTGGAGCTGATTCAAGAGCATCGCGTTACGCACGGCCTGTCGATAGGCCCCATAGCCCCGCAGCTGATTGCGTTCCAAGGCATCCGCAAGTATGACCTGTCGTCGCTGAAGCTGTTCGCCACCATGAGCCGGTCCGACACCCTGGAGGAGCATCTGGGCGTGCCCTGCTCCAATCTGTACGGCATTACGGAAGGCCTGTTGCTGGGCTCGCAGGCCGGCGAGCCGGCGTTCGTGCGGCACCATACCCAGGGAACCAGCGGCTGCCCGGACGACGAGATCACCATACGCGAGCCGGGCACGGACCGCATTCTTCCTGCCGGTTCGACGGGCGAGATGTGCTTCCGGGGGCCTTCCAGTCTGCTGGGCTATTACGGCGACCCCGCGGCCACGCGCGAGGCGCTGACCGACGACGGCTTCGTGCGCAGTGGCGACCTGGTCACCGAGCACTGCCTGGAAGGCCGTTCCTGGTACGCCTTCGAGGGCCGGTTGCGCGACAACATCAATCGCGGCGGAGAAAAAATCGGCTGCGAGGAAGTGGAGGGCTGCATCAGCCATCACCCCGCCATCGCCGACACCAAGCTGGTGGCCATGCCCGACCCTGTGTATGGCGAGCGCGCATGCGCCTACATCATCGTGCGGCCGGGGCATACGGCGCCCACCATTCCCGAGATGATCGCCTTCCTGACGGAAATGGGCCTGGCCAAGTTCAAGTGCCCCGAGCGCATCGAGGTGGTGGATGAGTTTCCCACGACCCGGGTGGGCAAGGTGGACAAGGTGGCCCTGCGCAAGATGGTGGCCGAGCGGCTGGCCGAAGAAGGCGAGCAGGCCGGGCAAGGGGTCAAGCGATGATGGTCAGCACGGAGCATGTAATCGGCACGCAGCCCTTCACCATACGCCGGACCGTCAAGTGGGGCGATTGCGACCCCGCTGGCGTGGTCTACACCGTGGTGTTCGGCGAGTACGTGATCTCGGCGGCCGAGCTGTTCTATCGGCATCTGTTCGGCGAAGGGCCGCAGCATGCCAAGGACAGGCACGGCTTTGGAACGCCGACGCGGGGCCTGACCTTCGACTTCCAGCGTTCGCTGCGCCCGGACGAGCAGTTCGACGTAGAGGTCACGGTGGGCGAGATCCGCTCGCGCACCTACACCCTGGTCATGCATGGGCGCACTTTGGCCGGCGAAACGGTATTCGTCGCGCGGCTTACACCAATTTGCGTGGCGCGCGGAGAGCGCCGCGCCATTGATATGCCGCTCGTCCTGCGCGAGGCGCTGCAGGCATACCAGGCCGGTCAGGCGCTGGACCAAGAGCATCACACGAAGCAAAGCTAGAAAGCATCATCCATAAACATTATCAAAAAGCATTACTCAAAAAACAGGAGACTAATCATGTCGATGAAATTGAAAATCGCATTGGGGCTGGCGTCCTTGCTGTGCGCCGCCCAGGCCGGCGCGGTGCAACCCGTCAAGCTGGGGTTCATTGCCGCGCAAAGCGGTCCGCTGGGCGTACTGGGGGCCGAGCAGAAGCGCGGCCTGGATCTGGCGCTGGAAGCGTTGGGCGGCAAGCTGGGCGGCCACCCTGTGGAATTGTTCAGCGCCGATTCGCGCGGGGTGCCCGGCACGGCCGTGCAGGAGGCGTCCAAGCTGATAGAGAAGGATGAGGTGGACGTCATTACCGGCGCTACGGCGTCGAACGAGATCCTGGCCATGGTCAAGCCCATTTCCAGGGCCGGACTGACCCTGGTGGGGTCGAACGGCGGGCCGTCGCCGCTGGCCGGCAAAGAATGCAATCCGGGCTATTACAGCGTGGCTTTCCAGAACGACCAATGGAGCGAGGGCATGGGCACCTATATGTCGGCCCACGGCGTCAAGCGCGCCTACTTCATCGGCATGGACTACCAGGCGGGCTGGGACCACGTGGGCGGCGCGCAGCGCAGCTTCAAGGGTGAAACCGTTGCCAAGGTCTTCACGCCTCAGGCGCAGCTGGACTTCTCGGCCGAACTGGCGCAAATACGGGCCGCGAAGCCGGACGGCGTGTTCGCGTTCTACCCGGGCGGCGCGGCCATTGCGTTCGTGAAGCAGTACGCCCAGGCCGGGCTTTCCAAGACGATTCCGCTTTACTCGAATGCCGGCCTAGTCGATACGCTGTTCCTTCCCTCTTTCGGCGACAACGCAGTGGGCGTGGTGATCTCCAGCCACTACAGCGCCGACCTGGACAATGCGGCGAACAAGAAGTTCGTGGCCGCCTTCCGGGCTAAATACAAGCGCGATCCCTCCAGCTATGCCGCCTCGCAATACGATGCCGTAATGCTTATCGACCATGCTTTGCGCGACATCGGCGGCGACAAGATCGACAAGGCCAAGCTGCGCGCAGCCCTCGAGACCACGAAATTCGACAGCGTGCGCGGGGCGTTCAAGTTCAACGTGAACCACATGCCCATCCAGAACATCTATGTGCAGCGCGTCGAGCGCGACAAGAACGGTGAGCTGGCCCTGCGCCTGCTGGGCGTGGCTCAGGAAAACGCCGCCGACCGCTATGCGCAGGACTGCGCCATGAAGAAGTAGCAGCAGGTTCAAGCTCATGACACTGTCGAACTTATTCGAGCAGGTCTTCAACGGCCTGCAATACGGGATGCTGCTTTTCCTGATGGCCATGGGCGTGACCCTGATCTTCGGGGTCATGCGGCTGGTCAACCTTGCCCATGGTTCCATGTTCATGGTGGGCGGCTACCTGGCCAGCTCGGGACTGCAGGCTTCGGGATCCGTGTGGGTGGCCATAGCGTGCGCGCTGGTGGGTTCGGCGGTGCTGGGCGCCGTGCTTGAAATCCTGGTGATACGGCCGCTGTACCAGCGCGGCCACCTGGATCAACTGCTGGCCACGTTCGGCGTCACGCTTACGCTCAACGAACTGGTGGTGGTCATATGGGGGCGCGAACCTGTATTCATGCCGGTTCCCGCCTTGCTGACCGGCCAGGTATCGCTGCTGGGCGTGCCTTATCCGGTTTATCGGCTGGTCATTACCGGGGTGGCCGTGCTTACGGGGCTGATCCTGATGTGGCTGGTTTCGCGCACGCGCTTCGGCATGCTGGTGCGGGCCGGCGCCGACAACCGCACGATGGTTGCCGGGCTGGGGGTGAACGTGGTGCTGCTGTATACGCTGGTGTTCAGCCTGGCCGCGGTGCTGGCGGGTCTGGCGGGAATGATGTCGGGGCCGCTTATTTCCATGCAGCCGGCCGTCGGCGATCCCATTCTCATTCTCACCTTGTCGGTGGTCTGCATTGGCGGCTTCGGTTCGGTGCGCGGCGCGCTGGTGGCCTCGCTGCTGATCGGCCTGCTCGACACCTTCGGGCGGATATTCGCGCCGCAATGGTTCGGCGCAATGGGCAATACCCTGGCCAATATGCTGGTGTACATCATCATGGCGCTGGTGCTGTTCTTCAAGCCCGCCGGCCTGTTCACGCTGACGGGGAAAAAAGCATGAATCCAAACACAAACCCCGCTTTTGCATTCCGGCGCGCCTGGATTCTTTGGGCCTTGCTGGCGCTGCTGCTGGTGCTGCCTTTGCTGGGCGAACCCTATTATGTGAAGCTGGCGACGCGCATGGTCATTTTCGGGCTGGCGGCGCTTAGCCTGGATCTACTGGTGGGCTATGCCGGGCTGATCAGCTTCGGGCATGCGGCCTTCATGGGCGTGGGTGCCTATACCGTGGGAATACTGGCCAGCCATGGCCTGGCCAGCGCCTGGGTTGTCTGGCCGCTGGCCATGCTGGCCGGGGCCGTGCTGGCCTTGTGCATCGGCGCGGTCTCGTTGCGATGCAATGGGCTGTACTTCATTTTCATTACGCTGGCGTTTTCGCAGATGGTGTATTACGGGGCGCAAAGCCTGCGGCAGTATGGCGGGGACGACGGCTTTTCGCTGGATGCTTCCAGCACAATCCTGCCCGGCGTGGATGCTTCGGACCATACGGTGCTGTTCTATGCGTCGGTGGTATTGCTGTTGGTCGTTTTGTATGCTTGCCGGCGGCTGGTCATGTCGCCGTTCGGGCGGGTGGCCGTGGCGGTGCGCGACAATGAATTGCGCCTGCAGGCCGTGGGGGTAAGGCCGTATCCGTACAAGCTGGCGATGTTCGTGGTTTCGGGCGCCATCGGGGCCTTGGCGGGCGCGCTCATGGCCAATCTTACGGGCTTCATTTCGCCGGGCTATGTGTCGTGGCTGGTATCGGGCGAGCTGCTGGTCATGGTCATCCTGGGCTCGGTCGGCACGCTGGTGGGGCCGATACTGGGCGCCGCGCTGTTCGTCGCTTTCGAATATGTTCTGTCGGACTGGACCGAGCACTGGATGCTGGTGTTCGGCCCCTTGCTGGTGTTGCGGGTGCTGTTGCTCAAGGACGGCATATACGGTTTGCTTTTGCGCCGCCCGGCGGTTTCCGCGCCGGCAAGCGGCAGCGGGCGCGCCGAGCCTGCCGGGACGGGAGGGCAGGCATGAATACGCCCTTGCTTGAAATTCGCGGCCTCAAGAAGAAATACGGCTCGTTGACCGTTACCGACAACGTGTCGCTTACCGTGAACGCCAACGAGCTGCATGCGCTTATCGGCCCCAACGGGGCGGGAAAGACCACCTTGGTCAGCCAGATATCGGGTCAGCTGATGCCCGATTCCGGTTCCATCCTGCTGGAAAGCGAAGACATTGCCAGGCTGCCCACACCGCAGCGAACGCGGCGTGGCGTGGGCCGCTCGTTCCAGATAACCAGTATTTTTTCCAGCCTGACGGCCCAGGAAAATGTGGCGCTGGCGGTGCGGGCCAGCCTGGGGCAGAGCCGGGGTTTCTGGAAGCCGGCTTCGGCCTACGGCCAGGCGCGTCAACAGGCGCTGGACTTGCTGGAACAGGTGGGGCTGGGCGACTGCGGCGATGCGCCGTGCAATGAACTGGCCCACGGGCAGCTGCGCCAGCTGGAACTGGCGCTGGCCTTGGCCGCCAGGCCAAGAATACTCGTCCTGGACGAGCCCATGGCGGGCCTGGGGCCGGTGGAAGCCCGCCATATGGTAGAGCTGCTTGCCTCGCTGAAGAATGAATGCGCCATTTTGCTGATCGAGCACGATATGGACGCCGTGTTCGCCCTGGCCGACCGGATTTCCGTTCTGGTGGCCGGCCGCGTGGTGCTTAGCGGTTCGGCGGACGACGTGCGCAACAGCGACGAAGTGCGCCAAGCGTATCTGGGAGACGACGATGAAGCATGACGGAGTATTGCCTGCCCAGGAAGGTTCCGGGGTGCTGCTGGCGCTGGACGGCGTATGCAGCGGCTATGGCCTGGGCCAGGTGCTGTTCGAGGTTTCCATGACGATCCGCAAGGGCGAAGTCGTTTCCCTGATGGGGCGCAACGGCATGGGCAAGACCACGCTCATCCGCACGGTCATGGGCATGCTGGCGCCTCGCGCCGGGAACATTCAATTTGGCGAGCGGCGGCTCAACGGCCTGGCCATGCATCGCGTCGCCGCGCTTGGGCTGGGCTGGGTGCCCGAGGGGCGGTTCATTTTCCCCAGCCTTTCTGTGGAAGAGAACCTGGTCGCCACGGCATCGCGCCGGGCCGTATCGGGGCAGCCATGGACGCTGGAGCGCATCTACGAGCTATTTCCGCGGTTGTACGAGCGGCGCAGGAACGGCGGCGCCCAGCTTTCGGGCGGCGAGCAGCAAATGCTGACCATAGGCAGGGCGCTGATGACGAATCCCAGCCTGCTGATCCTGGACGAGGCGACGGAAGGCTTGTCGCCCAAGATACGCCAGGAAATCTGGCGGACACTGGGCGTCGTCAAAAGCACCGGCCAGTCGATACTGGTGGTCGACAAGGACGTTCGCGCCCTGGCGAAGCTGGCCGACCGCCATTACATGATTGAAAAAGGGCGCATTGCGTGGGAAGGCGATTCGGCGGCGTTGTTCGCCGACGCCGGCCTGGCGCAGCGCTATGTGGGTTTATGAATTTATTGGAAAAGGTGTGCTCATGAAGATCGATGTCGTTGGCGGCGGTCCGGCCGGAATGTATTTTTCAATGCTGATGAAAAAGCACGATCCTGGTCATCGCATCCGCATATTCGAACAGAACCCCATGGACGCGACATACGGATGGGGCGTGGTTTTCTCGGACGTGGCGTTGAGCTTCCTGGAAAAGGCGGATCCCGTCTTCTACAAGAAGTTCATTGCGGGGCACGAGCGCTGCGACTATATGGAAATCGTGCACAAGGGCGTGCATGTCCAGTTGAAGAACAATCATTTTTCACGCGCTTCCCGCATCAATCTGCTGAAGACACTGCGTGAGGAATGCCTGGCGCAGGGTGTGGAGTTCGAATTCGGAACCCGCATCGACAATGCCGGCAAGCTGGACGGCGCGGACGTCATTGTGGCGGCGGACGGCGGCAACAGCGCCATTCGCACCCAGTTCGCCCAGCACTTCCAGCCCACCATCGAGACGCGGCGCAACAAGTTCGCCTGGTATGGCACGCGCCAGCTCTTTCATCCCGTGTCGCTTATTTTCCGGGAAACCGAGCATGGCGTGTTCATGGCCCACTCCTACCAGTACAGCAAGGAGCTAAGCACCTTCCTGGTCGAGGTGGACCCCGAAACATGGCGCCGCGCCGGCCTGGACACCATGACGGACGAGGAAAGCCGCCGCTATTGCGAAAGCGTGTTTGCGCCCGAGCTGGGCAGCAATGGCCTGTTGTCGAACCGTTCCATCTGGTTCAACGCGAACGTGGTCAGCAATGCCAAATGGAGTCACGGCAACATCGTGCTGCTGGGCGACGCCCTGCGCAGCGTGCATTTCTCGCTGGGCTCGGGCACACGCATGGCCATGCAGGATGCGATTGCGTTGCAGGAAGCCTTTACCCGCAACGGCAGCAACGTGCAGGCGGCTTTCGCCGATTTCGAAGGCCAGCGCCGCGACTCCTCGTCCAATTTCCAGGAGGCCGCCGCCAAGAGCCTGGACTGGTACGAGAACATCGGCGAGAAGATGGGGCTGGACCCCGTTTCGTTCGCCTACGACTACATGCGCCGCACCGGCCGCGTCAGCCACGACGACCTGCGCGAACGCGACCCCGATTTCGTGGCCAGCTACGAGGCGATTGCGGCGGCGTAGCTGGGTCTTGGCATGGCCGGGTCCTAGTTCTTGGGGTTTTCCCACAGCACGTCGGATCCGCCCGCGTTTTTGTTTAGTACGCGGGCCAGCACGAAGCATAGGTCCGAGAGGCGGTTCAGGTATTGGCGGGGCGGTTCGTTGACCGGTTCGCTGCGATGCAGCGTGATGACCGATCTTTCCGCGCGGCGGCAGACGGTGCGGGCCAGGTGGGCCAGCGATGCCGCCTGCGTGCCGCCGGGCAGTATGAATTCCTTGAGCGGGGTCAGCGTGGCGTTGTGTTCGGCCAGGGCGGTATCCAGAAAGGCCACGTGTTCGGCTGTCAAAGCCGTGTGATCCGGAATGCACAGCTCCGCGCCGAGGTCGAACAGGTGATGCTGGATGCGGGACAGGAGAGCATCGACCTGGCTTCGAGCATGAATTCGATTTTCACCCGTGATATGGCCAAGGCCGGGACGCGGGCGTGCATCCTGCGTTGGCTCGTCGGCGCCGTCGTGTTGTATTTGCGCGCGCAGCATGCCTATGACGGTGTTCAGTTCGTCCACGTCGCCCATGGCGGCGATGCGCGGCGCGTCCTTGTCGACGCGGCTGCCGTCGCCAAGGCCGGTGGTGCCCTGGTCGCCGGTGCGGGTTGCAATGACTGACAAGCGTGTGGCCATGGTGATTTCCTTGGATGCCGCTGGGGCTTACAATTGAGTGTCCGGTCGCGGTGCCCGCATGCTGGTTGCGGAACACGGACGCCGATCAAGGAGTGTAGCGTATGTCTTTTTCCCATCGTCATTTGCAGCAGGCCTTGGCGGCGGCGCTGGCCGTGGCTTCGGTGTATTCGGCCGCGGCCGTTGCGCAGGAAGCCTCGGGCTCGGGCGAAGTGCGCCGGGTGGACCCTGCCGCCGGAAAAATCACCATCAAACAGGGCGCCATCGCCGACTTGCAATTGCCGGCCATGACGCTGGTCTATCGTGCCGACCCGGCCCTGCTGAAAGACATCAAGCCCGGCGACAAGATCAGCTTCAGCGCAAAGCGCGAGGGCGATAAATACGTGGTCACCAAAATCAGCAAATAAGCGTGAATGGACGGGCGCAGGGGTGGAGCCGTAACCGCCCTCACGCTGCGCCCGCATTGCGGCGAGCGGCTTACACGCCTCAACGGGATCCCCCTCGATAAACGTTAACAGGCCCTAAAGGCCGTTCCGGCCTGGCGTTGCGCGTTCGGCCAACTCCTGTGCGCAGTTCCCCTGGATGAGCAGGATGGTCTTCGTGACAATGGGTCCATGGTGAAGAGCTCCGGCCCAAGGGCCGGAGCTTCTCCGCCACGATACGGGGGCGCCTTGGGCGCCGTATCGACGTTGCCTAGCTTGACTTCGGCCTGAAGGCCGAGGCTTGCGCTTTGGCGTGTGGTCAATGGCCGGACACCCTATTCATGAAAACCAATTTCTCGGCGGCCCAGCTCGGGCAGCCGCATATCGCCGAAGCGGACAAAATACTTAAAACCTGCCAGCACTTCGGCTTTTGCACCTCTGGCTGTCCCACCTACGTGATCCTGCATGATGAGAACGACGGCCCGCGCGGGCGCATCGACCTCATCAAGGAAATGCTGGAAAGCGGCCAGCCACCTTCGGCCAAGACTGTCGAACACATCGACCGCTGCCTTTCGTGCATGTCGTGCATGACGACCTGCGCCGTCAATGTGGACTATATGCATCTGGTCGATACCGGCCGGGCGCATATCGAAGCGCATTACCGGCGGCCGTTCCGCGAGAGGCTGGCTCGAAACGCATTAGCCTATGTGCTGCCGCGCCCCGCGCTGTTCCGGCCGGCTCTGGCCCTGGGACGCCTGGCCGCAAGAGTCGAATACCTGGTGCCGCGTTCGATGCGGCACGCCCTGAAGCTTTTGCCCAAGAACCCGCCGGCCGATACCGTTGTGGCCGTTGATGCCAGCACCGGCGGTAGCGGCAACATCGACGTTGGCGGCACGACGCCCGCTTACCTATACCCCGCCTGGGGCGTCAGGCGATGGCGGGTTGCCATGCTGCCGGGTTGCGTGCAGCCGGTGCTGTCGCCGCACATCAACGCCGCCACCATACGCCTGCTCAACCGCTTTGGCTGCGACGTCGTCATCCCCGCGGCAAGCGCCTGTTGCGGCTCGCTGACCTTGCATATGGGCAAGCAGGCCGCCGCAAAGGGATTTGCGGCCCGGAATGTGCGGGCCTGGCAAGAGGAGCTGGACGGCGAAGGCCTGGACGCCATTCTGGTCAATGCCTCGGGCTGCGGCACCACGGTCAAGGACTACGGCCATTTGCTGGGCGACGACGTGGACCTGGCTCCAGCCGCCGCGCGGGTGGCGGCGCTTGCCATGGATATCTGCGAATGGCTTGCCCGCATGGATATCCCCGAACCGGCAGCGCCCCGGCGCCATCGCGTGGCGTATCACGATGCCTGTTCGCTGCGCAACGCGCAGAAGGTGACCACCCAGCCGCGAGCCTTGCTACGCAAGGCGGGCTTCCAGGTGGCGGATATTCCCGAAGCCCACTTCTGTTGTGGCTCGGCCGGCACCTACAACCTGCTGCAGCCGGCCATGGCCGCGCAGCTTGGCGAGCGCAAGGCCGCGAACATTGCCCGCACCGAACCGCAGATCGTGGCGGCGGGCAATATTGGCTGCATTACCCAAATCGGCCTCTACAGCGGCGTTCCCATCGTGCATACGGTGGAGTTGCTGGACTGGGCCCATGGCGGCCCGCTGCCCGCGGCGTTGCGGTGGGTGGTGCTGCCGCCGCTGGAGCCTGAAGCCGCGCCCGAAGCGTTGGGAGCAAGGGAGGCCGGCTTTGCGAACGGCAAGCCAGGCGGCGAAGCGAGTGGTGGATTGAGCGGTAGCTTGAATGGCAAGGACGCCGGCGATGGCAGCGTCGGCATTTGGTAATCAATGTATGCATCAATGAAAAACGAGGAAGAGACATGAACGAAAATCTGCAAGCCTTCTTGAAGGCCGTGTCGGACGATATGGGTGCGCAATGGGTCGATACGCGCCCCGAAACCCTGAGCCGCTATGGGGAACATACCTTGCCGGACAAGCCGCGTCCGCCTGCGGCGGTGCTGTTTCCCGATTCGACGGCGCAGGTGCAGGGCATCGTCAAGGCCGCCAATCGGTACGGCGTCGAGCTTTACCCGATCAGCACGGGCAACAATATCGGCCTGGGTTCGCGCGCCCCGGCCGGCGCGGGCCAGGTGGTGGTGGACCTGGGCTACCGGATGAACCGCATCCTGGACATCAACGAAGAAACCTGCCTGGCCGAGCTCGAGCCAGGCGTGAGCTTTCAGATGCTGCACGACGAATTGGCCCGGCGCGGCGACAAGCTGATGCTGTCCGCCACCTCGGGGCCGCCCCACGGCGGCGTCATCGGCAACGCCATGGATCGCGGCGCCGGCTACGGTCCGTACTTCGACCACTTCGGCATGCTTTGCGGCATGGAGGTCGTGCTGGGCAACGGCGACATCATCCGCACCGGCGACGGCAGCCTGGACACCGACCAGCTCACCAACTGGCATGTTTCCAAGTATTCGTTCGGCCCCGCGCTGGACGGCCTGTTCTGCCAGTCCAACTACGGCATCGTGACGCGGGTGGGCATTTGGCTGATGCCGCGCCCGCCCGCGGCGCGCTCCTTCCATTTCGTGTTTCCCGACGACGAGGACATCGAGCAGATCATCGATTTGTGCCGTCCCATGAAGCTCTCGAATTTCGTGCCGTCGCTGTTCCGCATCAGCAACGATTTATACGCCATGGCGCCCGACGAGCAGAACCCCGAGTACCGGGCGGGCAGCAAGGCGGGTTTCTCGGACGAGGGGCGCAAGGCGTTGCAGGCCAGGCACGGCCTGGGGGCCTGGCAGGTGTCGGGCATGTTCTATGGCGCTTCGGACGCGGCGATCGAACCGCTGATCCAGCGGGTAAGGGCTCATTTCGAGCGCGGCGGAAAGGCGAAATACATCGGCCACGACGAGGCGCTGAATATTCCCGCCCTGCATATCGCCATCGATGCCATGAGCGGCAGGCCCAGCCCAAGCGAATTGGGCATGCTGCAATGGCGGCCGGGCAGCGGCAATTCGTGGTTCCTGCCGGGAACGCCCATGGTCGGCAAGCAGGCGCTGGAACTGGACAGGCTGGGACGCGGCATTTATGCCAAGCACGGCATGGACTACATCATCATGCACGTGGCTTCGGCCAGGTTTGCCCGGGGGCTGCATGTCCTGGTCTGGAACAAGGACGACGAGGACGAGAACGCGCGGGCCGACGCCTGCTATCGCGAGCTGTCGGCGGAGTTTGCCAAGCGTGGCGTGGGCGTGGGCCGCGCGCCCGCCGACTACTACGACCTGCATATGGAAATGACCATGCCCGCCTTGCAGAAGGCCTGCAGCGAAATCAAGAAGGCGCTGGATCCGAACGGGGTGATCAGCCCGGGCAAATACGGGATACGCGGTTAACAGGCTCTAGTGCTTGTTGACGGACTCCGGCTGGCGGCTGCGATAGGCGGAAGGGGTCACGCCGAAGCGGCGCTTGAAAAGATGGTTGAAGTGCGAGATGTCGTTGAACCCGCAGCTGTAGGCGATATTCGCAATGGGAAGCCGCGCGGATGAATCCAGTTTCTTGCTTGCCGAAGCCAGTCGTTCTTCGGTGATGAAGTCCGTAAAGCTGCTGTCCATCTGCTGCATGATTTTCTGCACCAGGCGGCGCGACATGCTCAAGGCAAGGGCTACCGAATCCAGTGTCAGATCGGGGTCGCAGAGCTTCTTGCGGATGTATCGCACGACCGTCTGGCGGCGCAGGTCTTGCGAGTCGATGCGATCCGCGCCCGCGTGTCCCGCCGTGATCTGGAGCAGGTTGCAGATGTTTTCGGTAAGCAGTTCCATATCGGACGAAACCAGCGTGGAGTTTTCGCTGGAAAGTTCGGTCAGGTACGAGAACAGCACCTCGGCAAGGGGGCCAGCCGGTGTGAAAGCCAGAGCGGAAGAGCGCATCAGGCCGGGCAGGCGTTCTTCGACCGAGCGTGCGGGCAGCTTGGCGACGACCCGCCGCACTTCGGAAGGGAAGGCCACGTGCATGGGCCTTCGCCCATCGACGATCGCGATGCTGCCCGGCAGCAGCCGCATCTGGGCATTGCCTTGTTCGATATGGGCGGCGCCGCCTATTTGCCAGCTAAGCAGGTATCCCGCGCCGCCCGCATTGCTTAACTGTTCGCGGCCGCAGTAAACGTCGTGAGGCTTGCTCCAGAACGAGGCGCAGCTCAGGTCGCCATAGCGCCGCCCGGAGATCTTCGCGGCGAAATCGCGGGACGAAAGATTGTCGACCCGCACGTTGTGGATCATTTTGCAGATTGCATCCAGCCAGGAGCTTCTGGAGTCCGGTTCTGGACGGATGTCGGTGGACATTACGATCATTTGCATTGCAGGCTCCGGACGCCCTGCTGCGGGCAGTATGCTGTTTGGCTGGTTTGCGTGTTCAGGCAGGCCAACAGGGCACGAGTATTCTTCAACGATCCAATGACGTTCCAATTGCTTCGGCGCCATACCACGTGCCCGGCTCCAGGCTGGCCGCCAGGGTGGAAAGCAGAAGCCTGCGCCCCTCGAGCGCGGCCTGGGAGTGCGAACGGGCTTCGTTTTCGTACAGGGCCCAGGTAAGGTACATGCCCTTGATGGGCGCCCATTGGATTGCCTTGCCCAGGCCATGGCCGTGCAGCGCGCAGGCCGGCACGACAGTATGGCCGAAGCGGCGGCTGGCCAGTTCCAGGCACAGTCTCAGTGTATCGGTTTCGACTATGGTGCGAAAGGTCATGGACTTGCGGTTGAGCGCGTTTTCGATTTGCGTGCGCAGCACGTTGGGGCGCGCCGGAAGAACCAGCTGCAGGTCGTTCAACTGGGTGATGGGCACGGGCTCGTCCGGAGCCAGGCTGGTTTGCGCGTGGCCCACCAGCACCAGAGGCTCGCGCAGCAAGGCGGTTTGCCGGTAGCCGCTGGGCGGGGTCTGGTCGAAGGGCACGATGCATAAATCGAGCAGGCCGGCCAGCAGATGCTCGCGCAGCAGGTTGCTGACGCCTTCGTACATGCGCAGCATGATGCCGGGGTATTCCCGCAGTAGCGTATCCACGAAGGCCAGGGTGAATACATGATGCCAGGAGGGCGGAATGCCGATGGACAATTGCCCCGCCGCGCGCTCGCCCACTTGTTCCTTGAGGACGGCGAACTGGCGCAGCAAGGGGCGCGCCCGGTCGGCCAGCAGCTTGCCCGCATCGGTCAGGCGCACGCCGCCTTGCGAACGGGTGAAAAGCTGCGCCTTCATTTCGTGTTCGAGCGCGGCGATGTGGCGTGACAAGGCGGGCTGCGACAACCCCAGATCGGCGGCGGCGCGGTTGATGCTGCCCAGCTCGGCGACCCGCAAATAGCATTCCAGCAATCGTGAATCCATAGATGCCTATTATCCACAAAATGGCTAACAATTATAGATCAATAGCATTATTCAGATAATGGGACGCTGTCTACACTTGTTGCAATGTTCGAGGGCTTGAGTACCGGGCCACGGGAAAACACACAGAAAGGCACAGTGAGTAGCATGAGTTCCAAATCGCATTTTCATATCAGTCCCGACAAAGTGCGCAGTGTGGCGGTCATTGGCGCGGGCTCGGTGGGGGCCAGCTGGGCCGCCCTGTTCCTGGCGCATGGCCTGGACGTCGTTGCCTACGACCCGGGGCCGGGCGCCGAGGCGCGGGCGCGGCAGTTCATTGCCGACGCCTGGCCCGCGCTGGTCGAACTGGGCCAGGCTGCCACGCCGCAGCCGCCGATGGAGCGCCTGAGTTTTGCCGCGACGATCTCCGAGGCGGCGCGGGAAGCCGATGTCGTGCAGGAAAATGTACTTGAAAGGCTCGAGGTCAAAGCCAAGGTTCTGGCGGAAATCGATGCCGCGGCATCTCCCGACAAAATCATTCTTTCCAGCACAGGCGGGATCACCCCTTCGGTCATGCAGGCTTCCTGCGCGAATCCCGAGCGCCTGGTGGTGCTGCACCCCTTCAATCCCTCGCATTTGATGCCTTTGGTGGAAGTGGTGGGTGGCAAGCAGACGAGTCCCGAGGTCGTGGAGTGGGCCATGGCGTTTGCGCGGCGGCTTGGCAAGAAGCCCATTCGCCTGAACGCCGAAGCCAAGGGCCATATGACCAACCGCCTGCAGTTCGCGCTGGTGCGCGAAGCGGTGGCGTGCCTGACCGAGGGCATGGCCAGCGCCGAGGATATCGACGCGGCGTTGCGCTATGGTCTTGCGCCGCGCTGGCTGTTGATGGGCAGCTTGCTGACCTTGCACATGGCCGGCGGCGAGGGCGGCATGCAGGGCATTCTCGACCATACGGGCAAGGCCCTGGAAGAATGGTGGACGCCGACCGAGCAGGTCAGCCTGACGCCGCAGGTCGTAAGCCGCCTGGTGGAGGCGGCGCGCGAAGTCTCCGGCGGCCAGCCGGTGCGGGACTGGGTGCATTGGCGCGATGAGTCGCTGGTCGATGTATTGAGCCTGCAAAAGAATGCGGAGCGAGGCGCGCCGCCGCAGGACAAGGCGGCGGCCGCGTAACGAATACAGATCGAGAGCCGCCGGAAAGCAAGAAGCGGCACACAACAAAGAGAGACAGCTCATGGCAGGGACAAAGAAAACGGCGGCCGGAAAGACAGCCGCCAAATCGCGCAGCGCCGCCAAGGCGGCGCCTTCCAGGCTCAAGAAGCCGGCCAATGCCTGGCCCGTTGCGCTGCCTGCGTGCGTCAGCGTGGCCATGGACGAGAACATTGCCGTGCTCACACTGAACCGGCCGGAAAAGCGCAATGCGCTCAGCGACGACCTGGTGCTGGGCATGCAGGCGTTTTTCTCGACGATTCCCGCGCATGTGCAGGGCGTCGTCGTGCATGGCGCCGGCGATAACTTCTGCGCCGGCCTGGATCTGAACGAGCTGAAAGAAACCACCACGGCGGAAAGCTTTGAAACCTCGGTGATCGGCCAGCGTTTGAACGACACCGTACAGTTTTGCAAAGTGCCGGTCATTGCGGTGCTGCACGGCGCGGTCATCGGTGGAGGGTTGGAGCTGGCCGCCGCCACGCACATCCGCATCGCCGAGAAAACCGCCTATTACGCGCTGCCCGAGGGCACCCGCGGCATATTCCTGGGTTCGGGCGGCTCGGTGCGCCTGCCGCGCCTGATCGGCGCCGCCACCGTCATCGATATGATGCTGTCGGGCCGCGTCTACGAGGCACAGGAAGCGCACGAGCTGCTGCGGCTTACGCAGTACCTGGTCGAGCCGGATGAAGGGCTGGCCAAGGGCATTGCCCTGGCCAAGCGGATTGCCCGCAACGCTCCGTTGGCGAATTTCGCGGTCATCCAGTCCATTCCGCGCATCATCGAGCAAGACCCGCAAACCGGCCTGTTCACCGAAATGCTCATGGTGGGCGTGGCGCAGGGCGACGAAGAAGCCAAGCGGCGTTTGCGCGACTTCCTGGAACGCAAGGCCGACAAAGTGAGGCGGGCGTGATGAACGCCGTTTCTTGCGCCACCATGGGCGACGTGCTGCGCTTTCACGCCAGCCATCGTCCCGGCAAGCCGGCATTCGAAACGCTGGATGGCCGCACAGTGTCGTTCGGCCAGCTCAATCGCCGGGTGAACCGCCTGTGTTCGGTGCTGCATGAATGGGGCTTGCGCAAGGGCGAGCGCGTTGCCGTGCTGTCGCGCAATCGGCCGGAATACATGGAGGCCTTCGGCGTTTCCAAGGCCGGGTACATTGTCGTGCCGCTCAATTGGCGGTTGGCCGAGCAGGAATTGCTCAAGCTGCTGGCGCATAGCGCGCCCGCAGTCCTGATCGTGGACGAGGCGTATCTGGATCTGGTGGACGGACTGCGTTCGCAGTTGCCGGGCCTGAGGCATTTTGTGAGTCTGGGAACGCGGCGGGAAGGCTGGATTTCGTATGAGACCTTGGCGGGCGGGGATTCGGGCGAATCCGTGGCGGGCGATGCGCTGGCTCAAGAGCCTGGGGCCGAGGCATCGGCCGACGACGTACTTTGTCTGGTGTATACCAGCGGCACCACCGGGGCGCCCAAGGGCGTCATGCTGACGCATCGCGGCTTGATGGACAACTGCCGGGCCAGCGCGGTGGATTCCCTGGTTTTGACCGAAGACGACTACGCCGTGGCGGTAATGCCCATGTTCCATGTGGGCGGCATGTGGTACCACTTGTTCCCGTGTTTCGCGTCGGGCGCCACCACGCTGCTGTTGCCGGAATTCGACCCCGGCGTCCTGCTGCGCGAGCTGGCGGCTCGCAAAGCCACCAATGTGCATGTGGTGCCGACCATGCTCAACGCCATGTTGAACCACCCGCTTGCGCAAACCGTGGATCTGAGCCATTTGCGCTTGATGTTCTATGCCGCTTCGTCCATGCCCGCCGAGCTGCTGCGCCGGGCCATGCAATGTTTCAGGCAGTGCGGGTTCGTGCAGGGGTATGGCTCGACCGAAGCCGGCATGGTGACGGCGTTGTCGCCCGACGATCATGTGCGCGCCAGCCAGCCGGGGGGCGAGCAGTTGCTGTCCTCCTGCGGCCGGGCCTTGCCGAGGCGCGAGGTGCGTATCGCGGGCGATGCGGGCGCGGTGTTGCCTTATGGGCGGATCGGCGAAATCGAATCGCGCAGCCCGGGTGCCATGGCCGGCTACTGGCATGACGCGGCGGCGACGGCGCGGGTGCTGCGCGAGGGCTGGCTTAAAACCGGCGACCTGGGATATATGGATGCCGAGGGCTATGTGTATTTGGTGGACCGCAAGAACGACATGGTCGTCACGGGCGGTGAAAACGTGTACCCCACCGAGGTCGAGGCCTTTTTCTATGAAGACCCCGATGTGCTGGAGGCGGCCGTATTCGGCGTGCCCGATCCGCAATGGGTGGAGCGCGTGGTGGCCGCCGTGGTGTTGCGCCCCGGCGTGAGGCTTGACGAGCGGGAGCTCATGCAGCGCCTTCGCGCCAGGCTGGCCGGATACAAGTGCCCGAAAAATATTTTCTTTACCGACGATCTGCCGAAAAGCGGGGCGGGCAAGGTGCTGCGCAAAGAGCTGCGCAAGCAGTACGGAAGTGCCGCCTCCGGTGCGTGCGATATGCCGCAAGCAGTGGCGGGCGGCTGCAACGCCATGGAACCAGGGAGCAAAGCATGAGTTCACCTTCACTCTTGTCCGGCGATTCCGCTGTGCGGGCAAGTAATGCGACGCACGCGGGCGGGGCGGATTCCGCATCCAGTACCTTGTGGGCCGCATTCAGCACCGATGAAATGCGCGCCGAGGCCGAGGAGTTTCGCGGCTATGTGGCGCGCTGGGTCGACGAGCGGCTGATTCCCCAGGCGCAGGCCGATGACGAGCGGGGCGAATTTTCCCACGAGCTGTTCAGGGAATTGGGCGAGCTGGGTTATTACGGCGTCATGTATCCGGAAAGCGTTGGCGGCAGCGGGCTCAAGTACCCCTACACCTGCTTTACCGTGCTGTGCGACGAGCTGGCGCGAGGCTCTTTGGGCTTTGCCGCCGGGGTCTGCATGCATGGCTCCACGGCCACGCACACCATATTCCAGTGGGGCAGCGAGGCCCTGCACGAAAAATATCTGAAACCCGCGTTGCGGGGCGAGAAGGTGGGCGCGTTCGCCATTACCGAGCCGAACTCGGGCTCCGACGTGGCCTCGCTGCGCACCAAGGCAACCCGGGTGGATGGCGGCTACGTGCTGAACGGCACGAAGATATTCACCAGCAACGGCACGGTCGCCGATTTCATTACCGTCGTGGCGACGGTGGACCCCTCCAAAGGCTTGAAGGGCCTGGACTTGTTCCTGGTGGATACGGCCACGCCGGGCTTTTCGGTGGGCCGGCGCCTGGAAAAATTCTGCGCGCATAGTTCGGATACGGCGGAGCTGGTGTTCGAGAACGTGTTCGTGCCGGACGAATGCCACCTCAACGATGGGGCCGCGGGCGGCTTCCTGAATGCCTACAAGGCGTTGACGGTGGATCGGATATTCACGGCGGCGCTGGCTCTGGGCAACGGGCGCGCCGCCTACGGCGCGGCCCTGAAGTACGCCGGCGAGCGCAGCCAGTTCGGCCAGCCCATCGGCAAGTTCCAGGCCGTGCAGTTCAAGCTGGTGGACATGCTGGCCAAGCTGGAGCAGGCAAGGCTGTACACCTATCATGCGGCGGCCCTGGCCGACCAGGGCTTGCCGATTACGACCGAAGCGGCGTTGTCCAAGGTGATGGCCGGCGAGAGCTGCCACGAGGTCTGCCAGATGGCCATGTCGATTTTCGGCGGCTACGGTTTGATGAGCGAGTTTCCGGTGCAGCGGTTCTTGCGCGATTCTTTTTTCCCCTTGGTGGGCGGCGGCACCAGCGACATCATGCGCATGATCGTGGCGCGCCAGTTGGGGTTTTGAAGCGGTGAACAGGGCCGAAAGCCCGGAAGTTCCTTGGTAGATGGGTTGTTGAATAAAAATCAGGAGACATATATGTTGAAAATGAAAAAGAATTTGCTGGTGCTTGCCGTGGCAATGGCCTTGCCGCTGGCGGCGCAGGCCGACGTAAAGGTCGGGGTCATCGTGGGCGAGACGGGGCCCGGAGCCTCGCTGGGCATTCCGTACAAGAATGCGTTTTCCGTCATGCCCAAGACGTTGGGCGGCGAGCCTGTCCACTACATCATCGTCGACGACCACACCGACACCAGCCAGGCGGTCAAGCAGGCCCGCAAGCTGATCGAGCAGGACAAGGTGGACCTGGTCATCGGGTCGAGCAGCGTGCCGACCTGCATTGCGGTGGCCGAGGTGGCGCAGGAATTGAAGACGCCGCAGATCGCCTTGTCGCCCTCGCCGATCACGCCGGACAAGAACCCATGGATGTATTCCGTGCCGCAGCCCATGAACATCGCCATGAAGCCCATTGTCGAGAACATGAAAAAGCACGGCATCAAGAAGGTGGCGTACCTGGGGTTCTCGGACTCGTGGGGCGACCTGGTGCTGTCGGGCTTCAACCACAATATCAAGGGCTCGGACATTACCGTGGTGGCCAACGAACGCTATGCGCGCAACGACACCAGCGTGGCCGGCCAGGTGCTGAAGCTTATTGCCTCCAAGCCCGATGCCATTTTGCTGGGCGGTTCTGGCACGCCCGCCGCGCTGCCGCACGCCACGCTGCGCGAGCGCGGCTACAAGGGGCCTATCTACAACAACCCCGCCATTATCAACAACGACTTCCTGCGTGTCGGCGGCAAGTCCGTCGAGGGCGCCTATGCCGTGACCGGCCCGGTGATGGTGGCCGAACAGCTGCCCGACAGCAACCCCATCAAGAAGGTGGCCATGGACTTTACGCAAGCGTATGAAAAGGCCTACGGCCCGGGCACGCGCAACGCGTTCTCGGCCTATTCGTGGGACGCCTACCTGCTGGCCGACCAGGCCGTGGCCGCCGCGGTCAAGAAAGCCAAGCCGGGAACCCCCGAGTTCCGTTCGGCACTGCGCGATGCGCTGGAAGCCAGCAAGGAAGTGGTCGGCACGCACGCCGTCTACAACATGAGCAAAACCGACCACACCGGCGTGGACGACCGTTCCAGTGTCTTGGTGCAAATTGAAAACGGCAAGTGGAAGTTGATCAAGTAGTACCGCAGCACTCTCTTCCGTCAGGGATTCGCGCCGCAAGGCGCGTTTTTTTACTCGGGAGGCATCTAGAGCATTTTCGCTTCAGGTGTCTACACTGGCTTGAATCTGGATTCTTGTTATCGGGGCGGGTGGTTTTTGGGTTCTTGAACGGCCGAGGAGCGCCTGCACCGGCGCGCTCAGGTCGCTGCGGCCCCGGCCATTTGGCCGGGGCTTCCCATGCCGACAGCCGTTTTCGGGCGCTCGCCGAACTCGGACGAACGGCCAGCCCTCGGCTGGCCGTCAACGCCGTCCTCGAACAGCGGCTCGCTTGCCTCCCGAAAACAGCCGCCGCTACGGCTTGCTCCAACTTCGCTTACCGGCACAGGCGCTCCCCGGCCTTGCGGTAGTGATTAGCGGCGAAACCCCTTCTTCGAACTTAGGCATTGTCGACCAGTGTAAATATTTAAGCTGAAATTGCTCTAGCCGTGCAAGCAGTGCAGCGTGGGGGTATTTTTCGCCGCCGGGCCGCCCCAAGGCGAAAAGCGCCCCCTTGGGGGCAGCGAGGCGCGTAGCGACGAAGCGTGGGGGGACGTATGAATCAGGCCGCCTGGCGATCGGGCAAGCGCACGTCCACAAGGATTTCCGAATAAGGGGCGAAGACCTGCCCTCTGCCGCCTTGCTCTTTTTCCACCACTTGCCATTCGATCAGCTTGCCGATGTCGTCATGTACGTTTTTATAGTCGCGTCCCAGCAGGCTCGCCAGTTCGGCGACGGCCTGTTTCAGGACGCGGGAATGACCGTCGAAGCCCAGGCCAGCAACTGCCAGCGGCCGTCGCGGTTTATCCAGACTGTCTGGAAAAGGTTGTTGAGATTCTTGTGCGTGCCGTTGACGATCACCTCGATGCGGGCCTGGCCGTGCATGAGTGCGATGTCGCCGTAAAAGCTGCTGCGGATGTTGCTGCGCTCGATGGCCACATACTTGGCTTTGCGGTTGCGCAAGGCCTCGATGTACTGGCTTTTGTTGTCGACGCTGGCCGAAGAATGGGTATAGACAAGCTCGTCGGCCAGCAGGCGATCCAGGGCTTCCAGGTCGCCCGCCAGCATGGCCTTGCAGCGTTCGTCATCGGCCTGGTTCAGCGCTTTTTCGTTGTCGTCGTGCGGCGTGGTCATTGTCTTCGCTCCTTGAGTGCGGGTTCATGCTCTTGCACGAGCCCGCCGTCGTGCGGTTAAAGCACATATCTTGCCAGATCTTCGCTGCCGGCGGTTTCTTCGAGCTTGCCGTTGACGTAGGCGGCGTCGATGACGATGGTCTGGCCGCTGCTGGCGGTGGCCTCGAACGAGAGATCCTCCAGCAGCTTTTCCATGACCGTGTACAGCCTGCGCGCGCCGATGTTCTCGGTGCGTTCATTGACCTCGAACGCCAGCTCGGCCAGGCGCTGCACGCCTTCGTCGGTGAAGTCCAGGGTGACGTCTTCGGTGGCCATGAGGGCGCGGTATTGCTTGGTCAGCGAGGAATCGGTGTCGCAAAGAATGCACACGAAATCTTCGGCGGTAAGCGAATCGAGCTCGACACGTATGGGAAAGCGCCCCTGCAGTTCGGGAATGAGATCGGAAGGCCGCGACAGGTGGAAGGCGCCCGAGGCGATGAACAGGATGTGATCGGTACGGACCACGCCGTACTTGGTGTTGACGGTGGTGCCTTCGACCAGCGGCAGGAGGTCGCGCTGCACGCCCTGGCGCGAAACGTCGCCGCCGGAGTGTTCCTGGCGGGTGGCGATTTTGTCGACTTCGTCCAGGAAGACGATGCCGTTCTGTTCAGCGTTGGTGACCGCCACGGTGCGCAGGTCTTCTTCGTTGATGCGGCGCGATGCCTCTTCTTCGATAAGTTGCTTGAGGGCTTCTTTTACCGTCATTTTGCGCGATTTTTTCTTTTCGCGGCCAAGTCCGGCGAACATGCCCTTGAGTTGCTCGGTCATTTCCTCCATGCCGGGAGGCGCCATGATTTCCATTTGCGGCACCGGTTGGGCGACTTCGATGTCGATTTCGAGGTTATCGATCTGGCCTTCACGCAGGCGCTTGCGAAAGGTTTGCCGGGCGGAGTTTTCTTCGCGGATGGGCTCGCCCTGGGCGTTGCGCGCCGGGGAAACCAGCACGTCCAGGATGCGGTCTTCGGCGGCGTCCTCGGCCTGGGCGCGCACGCGGCGCATCTCGACCTCGCGGGTCTGCTTGATGGAGATTTCGACCAGGTCGCGGATGATGGTGTCGACGTCGCGGCCCACGTAGCCGACCTCGGTGAACTTGGTGGCTTCGACCTTGATGAACGGGGCGTTGGCCAGCTTGGCCAGGCGCCGGGCGATCTCGGTCTTGCCCACGCCGGTGGGTCCGATCATGAGGATGTTCTTGGGCACGATTTCGTTGCGCAGGGGCTGGGGCACCTGCTGGCGGCGCCAGCGGTTGCGCAGCGCCACGGCCACGGAACGCTTGGCGCGGTTCTGGCCGACGATGTTCTTGTCGAGTTCGGAGACGATTTCTCCGGGTGTCATATTGGTAGCAGACATGGTGGTATCCGGGTGCGCCGCGCGGATGGCGCGGCTTGGTGCGGTGTGTTTACAGCGTTTCGACGATGTGGTTCTGGTTGGTGTAGATGCACAGGTCGCCGGCGATTTCCAGCGACTTCTTCACGATGTCGGCGGGAGGCAGGTCGGTGTTGTGCAGCAACGCCAGGGCGGCGGATTGGGCATAGGCGCCGCCCGAGCCGATGGCGGCGATGCCGTGCTCGGGCTCGAGCACGTCGCCGTTGCCGCTGAGAATGAGGGAATGGTCGCGGTCGGCCACGATGAGCATGGCTTCGAGGCGGCGCAGCACGCGGTCGGTGCGCCAGTCCTTGGTGAGCTCGACGGCGGCGCGCATGAGGTGGCCCTGGTGCTTTTCGAGCTTGGCCTCGAAGCGCTCTTGAAGGGTGAAGGCGTCGGCGGTGGCGCCGGCGAAGCCCGCCAGGATCTTGTCGTGGTACAGGCGGCGGATTTTACGTGCCGTGCCCTTGAAGACGATGTTGCCGAGGGTGACCTGGCCATCGCCGCCGATGGCGACTTCGTTGCCGCGGCGGACGCTGATGATGGTGGTGGCGTGAAATTGTTCCATGAGATCTTCCTTTGAAGAGCTTAAGTGGGGCCGGATCACGAAAGTTCAAGAGGAAGAATAGCGCAGGCGGGCGCAGGAGGATGGCTGGCGATGCCGGCAAGAGTATAACCAGTTGTTACCGGCAAGAAGGGGCGGACGTTCTGTCGGGCTTATGTGCAATGGGCTGCCGGAAGGCAGCCCATGCTACGTGAAAACCGGCGCAAGCGCCTCGGCGCGGAGCATTCCGGGCTGGCCGGGCGCGAGGCCCGCGGGAAAGAAGATTTAATCGCCGTACAGCTTCTGGCGCATTTCGCGGCGTTCCTGGGCTTCGAGCGAAAGCGTGGCTGTGGGGCGGGCCAGCAGGCGCTGCAGCCCGATGGGCTCGCCGGTTTCCTCGCACCAGCCGTATTCACCGGAGTCGATCAGGTTGATGGACTGCTGCACTTTCTTGAGCAGCTTGCGTTCGCGGTCGCGTGTGCGCAGTTCCAGCGCGTGCTCTTCTTCGATGGTGGCACGGTCGGCGGGGTCGGGAACGAATTGCGTTTCGCGCAGGTTCTCGGTGGTCGTGTCGGCGTTGTTCAGGATGTCCTGCTCCAGCTGCTTGAGCCGGTTGCGGAAGAACGCCAACTGCGCCTCGTTCATGTAGTCGGACTCCGGCATAGCCAAAAGTTCTTTTTCCGTCAGTAAGTGGCTTTCGGCTTTAATGGCGGTTGATTTCGTGGCCATGGTGTTACCCCTTTCAATAAACTGTCGTGCTGGTTCTTGTCCCGAGTCGACGGCCAAGCCATTTAAGAGCTTGGCTGAGTCCTTAGGCCAGACACTGTTCTAAGCCCGAAGTAAAAATATCCTCGGGGAGTTTGCGACCAATAAATACCATTTTGGTATTGGGTTTTTCATTGGCAAACCAGGGTTTGCCGGGTTCGGCGCCCATCATCATGTGCACGCCCTGAAAGAGCATACGACGATTGATGCCTTTTAAGTACAGAATCCCTTTGTAGCGCAGGAGATCGGGGCCGTAGACCTGGATGATGCCGCCCAGGAAGTCTTCGAGGCGTTCCGGGTCGAACGGCTTGTTCGAGCGGAACACGAAGGCGCCGATTTCGTCGTTGTGATGCGCGTGGTGGTGATCGTGATGATCGTGGTCGCAGCCGGGGCCGCATTCGCCCTCGTGGTCATGATCGTGATGTTCGTGCCCGTGATCGTGGTGCCCGTGGCCATGGTCGTGGTCGTGCGCCGCATCGGGGTGTTCGTCGGCCAGGAATTCCGGGTCGATGTCCAGGATGGTGTTCAGGTTGAAGCCGCTGATGTCCAGCAGCGACTTGATCTCGGTTTCGCCGAAATGCACGGGCGTGATGGGCGCGCGCGGGTTGATGTGCACCAAGCGCGAACGCAGGGCGGCGTAGTCGGCTTCGTTGACCAGGTCTTTTTTGGAAACCAGGATGCGGTCGGCGAACCCGACCTGCTTTTGCGCTTCTTCTTGCTTGTCCAGCGTTTCCATGCCGTGCTTGGCGTCGACCACGGTAATGACGGAGTCCAGGCGATAGTACTGGGCGATGTCGTCGTCCATGAAGAAGGTTTGGCAGACGGGGCCTGGATTGGCCATTCCGGTGGTTTCGAGCACGATGCGCTCGAACTTGATGTCGCCGGCTTCGCGCCGGGCGCGCAGGTCGTTGAGCGCCTGCTGCAGGTCGCCGCGCACGGTGCAGCAAACGCAGCCGTTGCTCAGTTCGACGATTTGTTCCTCGCCTTCCTGGACCAGCAGTTCGTGGTCGATGCTTTCGGGCCCGAATTCGTTTTCGATGACGGCGATGCGCTGGCCGTGGTATTCGGTAAGAATACGTTTGAGCAGCGTTGTTTTACCAGCACCGAGAAAACCGGTTAATACAGTGACGGGAACCATTTTTTCGAGGCTAAGGGCGGCATTCATTGTTGGACTCGCTTAACGCGGAACGAACATTGCAATGCGCTGTTTTAGCGACGACTACTTTATTCTTACCGCGTAAAAAAATACATAACGTGCGATTACAGCACAGCATACGCTTAAGAGCAAACTTTAGCGTTTCTCTTTGTATTTTAAGGGAAAATACTGACTGATCGCTGGCTTGCAGGGGGAACCCGGGGGCGGGCCGGTTTCGTGGCCGGGACTCGCTAATGATATGGGTTAACAGGCCCTAATGGGAGTGCGCAGCGGGATGGCCCCTCTGCTGGTGGCATTTGCCGCAAAGCGCGCGCACTTCGGTTTCGTGGCTGGCCAGCACAAAGCCTGCGCCGGCCACTTTTTTGGCAAGCCGGCGGCTGAGGTCGGGGTCGCTGAGCTCGGCCACCGCGCCGCATTGCGTGCAAATGACCAGAAGATCGTGGGGCTCGCCGCCGGCGTCCAGGCAGGCCGACCAGGCGTTTACGGCGTCCAGTCTATGGATGAGCCCTTCTTCGATAAGGAAATCCAGGGCGCGGTAGACCGTGGGCGGCGCCGCGCCGGGCTGCACGATGCGGATTTCATCGAGCAGTTCGTAGGCCTTGACGCCGCGTTTTTGCCGCAGCAGGATTTCCAGGACTTTGCGCCGTATGGGCGTAAGGCGCTTGCCGCGCTGCAGGCACAGTTGCTCGGCGGTGTCGAGTTGTTCGGCAATGGAGGAAGTGCGGCTGGCGGACATATGGAGTGCGGCGCTGGCGGTCGGTGAACGTGCTTTTTATAGCAGAAATACGGGGCCGCGGCTTGGGGCGGCTGTAGTTATGTTATAACATAACCCTTTTGCTTTTCCACCTTCCGGCAAAGCCTTTACCTGCACAGTTCGTTTTCCATGCCCCGTCCATTCAGGTCTTCCCGCGGTAAATCCCCGTACAGGGGGTCGGTGTTGCTGGCCTCCGGCGCCGAGCGTGTTGTCCGCGCCCTGGCGGCCTCGGCGTTCCTGTGGGCGCTGACGGGCTGGGCCATGGGGTGGTGGTAGGCAAGCATCATGTCGCAACCGGTCATCGAATTCGATCAGGTATCGCTGGGCTGGCGCGATCGCGTTGCCCTGCGCGATGTCACGGGAACGTTTGCGCGCGGGTCGCTGACCGCGGTCGTCGGCCCCAACGGGGCGGGCAAGTCTACCTTGCTCAAGGCCATCATGGGGCAGCTCAGCCCCCTGCGCGGCCAGATACGGCTGGCCGGCGAGGCGCGCACCGAAATGGCCTGTCTGCCCCAGGCCGGCGAGCTGGACAAAACCTTTCCCATCAGCGTCTACGACCTGGTCGCCATGGGGGCC
Organism: Eoetvoesiella sp.; assembly: GCF_035555955.1. NCBI lineage: Bacteria > Pseudomonadati > Pseudomonadota > Betaproteobacteria > Burkholderiales > Alcaligenaceae > Eoetvoesiella > Eoetvoesiella sp. The sequence continues at coordinate 145,951 of NZ_DATMGA010000028.1, forward strand.
TGGCGCCGGGTGGGCGCCTGGCGACGCTTCAGCAAGCAAGAGCATGAACGCGTATTGCACGCCCTGGAAACCGTGGGGCTGGCCGATTTCGGCGCGCGCATCATCGGCACTTTGTCGGGCGGGCAGTTGCAGCGCGCCTTGTTTGCGCGGCTGCTTCTGCACGATGCGCATATCCTGCTGCTGGACGAGCCGTTCGCGGCGGTGGACCGCGCCACGACCGACGACCTCATGGAGCTGCTGCATACCTGGAACAGCGAAGGACGCACGGTCATTGCGGTGCTGCACGACCTGGAAATGGTGCGCGCCGCATTCCCCGAGGCGCTGCTGCTGGCCGGGCAGGTGGTGGCGTGGGGCGACACGCCATCGGTGCTGACGCCTGAGAACCTGCATCTTGCGCGCCATTTGTGCGCGGGAGACTACTTATGAGCTGGCTCGTCGACTGGCTGTTCGGGCCGTTCATGGATTTCGATTTCATGCGCCGCGCGCTGGCCGGCTCGCTGGCCCTGTCGTTTGCGGCCGGGCCGCTGGGCGTGTTCCTGGTGCTGCGCCGCATGAGCCTCATGGGCGATGCCATGGCGCACGCCATCCTGCCCGGCGTTGCGGTGGGATTTCTTACCGCGGGCCTGTCGCTAAGCGCCATGACGGTGGGGGGCATGGTCACCGGCCTGGTGGTGGCGGTGCTGGCGGGCTTCGTGGCGCGCCTCACCCCTTTGCGCGAGGATGCCAGTTTTGCGGCGTTCTACCTGATTTCCCTGGGGCTGGGTGTGCTGCTGGTTTCGCTGCGCGGCTCCAACATGGACTTGATCCACGTGCTGTTCGGCACGGTGCTGGGGCTGGACGACGCCTCGCTGCTTTTGGTGACCATCAGCTCGAGCATTACGCTGGTCGTCATGGCGCTCATCTTCCGGCCGCTGGTGGTGGAGTGCCTGGATCCGGGCTTCCTGCGCGCCGAGCGCGGGGCCGGTTCCCTGAGCCATATGGTTTTCCTGGTGCTGCTGGTCATGACGCTGGTGGCGGGCTTCCAGGTGCTGGGCACTCTCATGGTGGTGGGCATCATGATGCTGCCGGCCACGGCGGCCCGCTTTTGGGTGCGTTCGGCCGGCCCGCAGATGATCCTGGCGGCGGCCATCGGCTCTTTGTCCTCGTACGCCGGCCTGCTGGTTTCGTATCGGGCCGATGTGCCGGCGTCGCCGGCCATCATCCTGGCGGCTGGGCTGGTCTATGTGCTGTCCGTGGTGCTTGGGCCGTATGGCGGGCTTTTGCAGGTGGCAAGGCAGGCGCAGGCCCGGCGCAGGCACTTGTCGAAGATTTCAGAGGGAAATTAGGAGCCTAGGGCCTGTTTAGTGTTCGGGCCCTAGTTCAGTAGGCTTATGGCGCGAACGGCGTTCGTCCTGTAAATTTGCAACGCTTGTGTGTGGTTCTTATAAATTTGTGGTGTACATAGCCATGGTTAAAGCGATGGTGCGAGGTTGTAACGTTTGCCGGCTGGCGGCCGCGGCGTTGCTGGTCATGGTCGCCGTCTCGGCGCAGGCTGCGGCGGGGGCCGCGACGGTGCTTGCGCCGCCGCTCAAGGTCGTGGCCAGTTTTTCCATCCTGGGCGATATGGTGCACCAGGTGGGGGGCGATCACATTGCCCTGACGACCATCGTGGGGCCCAATGCCGACGCGCATTCGTTCGAGCCCCGGCCCAGCGACGCCAAGGCGCTGGCCGAAGCGCAGGTCCTGGTCGTCAACGGCCTGAGTTTCGAGGGGTGGCTGCCCAGGCTGCTCAAGGCTTCGAACTTCAAAGGCGTCGAGGTGGTGGCTTCCGGGGGCGTGACGCCGCGCATGCTGAGCGCCGAGGAAATGGCCGATTACGCCGATCATCATGCTGCGCATGATCATGGCAAAGGCCACGATCCCGCCCATCCGGGAGCGGTCGACCCGCATGCCTGGCAAAGCCTTGCCAACGGCATCATCTACGTCAAGAACATTGCCGATGCGCTCATCAAGGCCGATCCGGCCAATGCGGGCGACTACCGCAGCCGTGCCGAGCTCTACATTTCCGAAATGAAAAAGCTGGATGCCCAAATCCGCCAGGCCCTGGCAGGCATTCCGCCGGAGCGCCGCAGCGTGGTGACGTCGCACGACGCGTTCGGCTATTTTGGCCGCGATTACGGGGTGAAGTTCATTTCGGCCTTGGGCATATCCAGCGACGCCGAGCCGTCGGCGGCCGAGCTGGCCAAGCTGGTGCGCCAGGTCAGGAAAACCCGCAGCCCGGCGGTGTTCCTGGAAAACGTGACCAACCCGAAACTAGTGCGGCAGATCGCGCGTGAAACCGGAGCCAAGGTGGGCGGCACCTTGTATTCGGATGCCCTGGCCAAGCCCGACGAACCCGCCGGCACCTACCTGGGCATGTTTTCCTGGAACGCCGGCCAGTTGATCTACGCGCTCAAGCCGGGCGAAGCCAAGAAAAAATAAGGAACCTGGCGATTGCGTGCCTGGGGCGCTGCCCGCCGTATTCTCTTATGCTCCTGGATCGGGTTCGGGGCCGGGTTGCGTCCTTGGCTCATGCCCGCGGCTAACAAGGCAGGGGAGGCGGGCGCGCGGGCGGATCAGCCTTCCTTGCTTTTGCGGTTGGCACGGGGGTGGGCCTGATCGTAGGCCTTGGCCAGGTGCTGGAAGTCCAGGCGTGTGTAGATTTGCGTGGTGGAAATATTGGCGTGGCCCAGCATTTCCTGGACGGCGCGCAAATCCTGGGCCGACTGCAGGACATGGCTGGCAAAACTGTGGCGCAGGCTGTGCGGATGCACATGCACGGGCAGGCCGGCAAGCGTGGCCAGTTTATTCAATTGCACCTGTACGACGCGCGGCGAAATGCGCTTGCCGCGCACGCCGAGGAACAGAGCGGCCGAGGCATCGATGGCCTCGAGGCTGGACTCGGCGCTTGGGACGGGCGTGGCGCCGGCCGTTGAGCCTGATTCCGAGTCCAGGCCGGGGGGCGATGGCGGGCCGGCGTACTCGGCCAGCTTGGCGCGCTCGTCCAGCCACTGGCGGACGGCCTGGACGGCCTTGGCCCCCAACGGCACGCTGCGGGTTTTATTGCCTTTGCCGCGAACTGTGGCTTCGGCTTCATCCAGTTGTATCCAGCTTTGCGATTCGTACCCGCCCTGACGGGTGTAGCGCCAGTCCAGGCTGACCAGTTCGGCCAGGCGCAGGCCGCTGGAGTAAAGCACTTCGAACATGGCCTGGTCGCGGCATTCCACAGGAGTTTTGGGGGAAGGCAGCCCAGGCCGGTCGAGCAGGGACTGAGCCTGTTCGACCGACAGCGCCTTGGGCAGGCTGCGCGGTACCTTGGGGGCGCGCACGCCCGCCGCGGGGTTGTGGCTCAGGCCGGCCGAGGGCGCCCACCATTGGAAGAAGCCGCGCCAGGCGGCCAGGGCGCGCGCCAGGCTGCGCGGCTTCAGGCCTTGCGCATGCAGCCTGGCCAGCGCCTGGCGGATATGGTTTTCGGTGAAATCCGGCAGGGGTGTGTCGGGCAGGATCTGCATCAAGTGGTGCAGATCCTGCCGATAGCCTTGCAGGGTATGGCCGGAATAGCGCCGTTCGGCTTGCAGATGGACGAGCCATTGCTCCATCGGGGCAGGCAGCGCATGCATGGCCGATTCCCGTGTCAGGCTTCCCCGGACGGCTGGTCGGGGCTTTCGAGGCGGGTCAGGCTGGCGCTGGCCAGTTCGTTGATGGTGTCCAGGAAGGCCGTGCCCATGTCGGGGGTGAAGCGTTCGGCTTCGTTGGAGCCCAGGACCAGCAGGCCGAAGGGCTGGGCCCGGTTGCGGGGCTTGAGCGCCACGATGGCCAGCGAGGCGGGCGGCGTGCCCAGCCACGATGCGGCTTCTTGTTCCTTGAATGGCCCGCAGTACGGCTGCTGGAGTTCTTGCGCGTACTGGAGGATGCCGGGGGTGACGTCCTGGGTGAACTCGTTGTCGTCGCCCAAGGCGGGAAGATCCCACAGCCGCAGGGCGATGGCGGGCAGGTCGAAGAGGTCGCTGAGGCTGCGCACGATATGGCCGGGCAGGTTTTGCGGGTCAGGCTCGGCCAGCATGCGGCTGCACCACGCGGTCAGCGTCTTGCTGATCTTTTCATTGCCCGAAGCGTTATGGATAAGGCCCGAGAGCTTCCATTCCAGTTCCTTGGCCTTGGTTCTGAGCGTGAGGATTTGCCTTTCGCCCAGCGATATGGCGCGGGTTTCGTTGGGGTGCGGAACGCGCAGCGAAGAGAACAGGTCGGCGTGCTGCTGGAAGAAGTCGGGGTTTTCGGCAAGAAATACGGCGACGTCGTCGGCGGTGAGGTTGGCAGCGCTCATGGCTTGCTTGCATCCTTGAGTTTGAGTGACTGGGTAAGGGCGTCGATATCGATCTGGCCCGAGAAGACGGTGGCCGCGGGGCCGCTCATGCGCAGGCTGGAGCCGTTCCATTCGATGGTGAGTGGGCCGCCGCGCGTGTGAACCAGAACCGGGCTGTCGAGCAGGCCGCGGCGTATGCCCGCGACGACGGCGGCGCACGCGCCTGTGCCGCAGGCCAGGGTTTCGCCCGCGCCGCGTTCGTAGACGCGCAGCTTGATGGTGTGCCGGTCGACGACCTGCATGAAGCCGGCGTTGACGCGCTGGGCGAAACGCGGGTTGGATTCGATGAGCGGCCCGGTCTGGGCGACGGGGGCGGTGTCGACGTCGCCCACGACCTGGACGGCGTGGGGGTTGGAGATGGCCACCAGCGAAAGCTCGGGCGCGCTGCCGTCGGCAAGAGGCAGCGTCCAGAGCGTATCGTTGGCCATGGCGCGCGATTGCAGGCCTTGCGTATCGAAATGCACGTCGGCGGGCTCGAAACGGGTTTGCCCCATGTCGACGGCGACTTCGCCGGACTCGGATTCGCTGAGTACGATGAGGCCGGTGCAGATTTCGGCCCGCAGGGGGTTGCGTTTGGACAGGCCTTGTTCGTGCACGAAACGTACGAAGCAGCGTGCGCCGTTGCCGCAGTGCTCGACTTCGCCGCCATCGGCGTTGAAGACGCGGTAGCGGAAGTCGGCTTCCGGATGCAGTGGATTTTCGACCAGGAGGATTTGATCGGCGCCGACGCCGAAATGGCGGTCGGCCAGGGCGCGCGCGCGTTCGGGCGTGATTTCAATAGCTTGGCGCACGCCGTCGAGAACGACGAAGTCGTTGCCGGCGCCGTGCATTTTGGTGAAGTTCCAGATCATGGCTTGCCGCTGGGCTTGAATATGTATATAGGAAACTTCGTTAGCTTAACAGGGGTGAGCGCATTATGGGGCTCAATAAGGCCTTGGCTCGCCTTCGGGGCGGGTCTTGAAGCGGCGGTGCACCCAGTAGTATTGGGCGGGATCGGGGCGCACCCAGGACTCGATGAGCTGGTTGAGGCGGGTGGTGGCTTGCTCCAGGGTCTGGTCGCCGGGGAAGTCTGTCAGCGGCGGCAGGACGTCGACCTGGTATTGGCCGGTTTCGGCGTTCAGGCGGCTGACGATGGGGACGACGGCGGCGTCCCAGTTTCTGGCGATCTGCGCGGTGGTGAGCAGGGTGGCGGCCTGGATGCCGAAGAAGGGCACGAAGGCGGCGCCGTCGAGGCCGAAGTCCATGTCGGGCAGGTAGTACACGGGTATGCCGGCCCGCAGTTGACGGATGAGGCCGCGTACGCCGTCGCGGCGGCTGATGAGGTGGACCGTGTTGAAGCGGCCGCGTCCTTCGCGCACGATGGTGTCGACGTCGGCATTGCTTTGCGGTGTGTACAGGGTGGCGGATTCCTTCAGGAACAGGGTAAGGCGGGTGGCGGCGGCGTCCAGGCCGATGAAGTGCGGGGCCAGGAGAATGATGCGGCGCTTGGCCTTTAGCAGGGCGTCGAGGTGCTCAAGCCCGGTGATCTGCACGGTTTCCTGGATGCGTTCGGGCGAGCCGAACCAGATGAGGCCGCGGTCGATCATGGATTGGGCCAGTAGGCGGAAGTGGCGATCCAGCATGGCCTGGCGCTGCGGTTCGGAAAGGCCGGGAAAGCACAGCGCCAGGTTGGTGCGCACGATATGGGCGCGCGAGCGCAGCAGTCTGGACGACAGCCAGCCCAGTGCGCGGCCCCAGCGCAGGCGGGTGGCGTCGGAACAGCGGCCGAAATACGAAAAGATCGAGGTCAGAAGCTTCTGTTTGTCGAGTCTCATGGGCTGGAATGCGGGTACAGGAAGAAACGTCTCGCGGCTCCGCCCCCGCCCGCATTTGGGGAGGCGGGGTTTTCGCGGGCCTTAGTTGCGCTTGCCATGCGGTTGTTCCGCGGAGGGCGGGGGCGGAGCCCCGGCCGGGGTTTTGTAGCGGTTGTAGCTCCATAGATACTGCGTGGGAAAGCGGCGTATCAGGGTTTCCATGGTCTGGTTGATGAGCGTGGCCTGTTCGACCGGGTCGGTAGGCAGAGGTTCGGGCAGGCGCACGTAATGGATGCGCCAGCCGCGGCCCGCGGGCAGGCGCTCGCCGGCGGTCAGGATGACGGCAACCCCCGTTTGTGCGGCCAGCTTGCCCGGCAGGGTCATGGTGTAGGCGGAGCGTCCGAAAAAAGGCGCCCAGACGCCATCGCCCTTGCCGGGGGCCTGGTCGGGCAGCATGCCCACGGACTCGCCGCGCTTGAGCGCCCGCACGAATTCGCGCACGCCCTGCATGGTGGCTGGTACGGCGCGCAGGGCCGACGTGTTGCGCGCGCTTTCCATGACGGGCGCCAGGATGGCTTTGCGCGGAGGGCGGAACATGACGGTGATGGGGCTGCGCAGGCTTACATAGCGCGCCGTGATTTCGAAGCAGCCCAGGTGGGGGGTAAGATACAGAATGCCGCGCCCTTCGGCCAAAGCCGCTTCGACCACGGCATTGTCGTCGCTGACGGTTTTGCCCAGGCTTTGTTCGTTGCGCAGCCAGACCTTGGGCAACTCCAGGATCATGGCGCCGGCCTGCGCGGCGGCTTGGCGGGCAAAGGCGGCGTCGGGGTAGCCGGCCTGGGCCGCATTGGCGCGCAAGCGCCGGCGGTACCGGCCCGGCCAGGCGTAGGCGATGCGCCCGCCGATTCGCCCCAGCCAATGCAGTATGGGCAGCGGCAGCCAGGCAAGCAGGCGAAACAAAGTCAATAGCATGAGTGGTGCATTATCTGTTAATTATCTATCTGTCTATGCAATGAAAAGCAATGAGGGTCATTTTCGCTTAAAATGAAAAGTATCGCTGAGTTAACCGACAACTTGCGGAGCGATGACAATGCCTGCGCGAACGCGCGGCGTTGCCTAAAACTGCTAAAGCGTCGCGCCCCGCATTCATGCCATTTGCTGTCCCGAGGTGCAACGCGTTCCGTTCAACCTCGTTAGCTGGAAATCCAGCTGTAAGGACGTATCGCTGTGGTAAATAACGATTTTCTCTTCACTTCCGAATCTGTCTCCGAAGGCCATCCCGACAAGGTCGCCGACCAGATCTCCGATTCCATCCTCGACGCCATCTTCACGCAAGATCCGCATGCCCGCGTCGCGGCCGAAACCCTGTGCAACACCGGCCTGGTCGTGCTGGCCGGCGAAATCACCACGACGGCCAACGTGGACTACATCCAGGTGGCGCGCGACACCATCAAGCGCATCGGCTACGACAACACCGACTACGGTATCGACTACAAGGGCTGCGCGGTGCTGGTCGCCTACGACAAGCAGTCGCCCGACATCGCCCAGGGCGTCGATCGCAACCCCGAGCAGAACATGGACCAGGGCGCCGGCGACCAGGGCCTGATGTTCGGCTATGCCTGCGACGAAACCCCCGACCTCATGCCCGCGCCCATCTGGTATTCGCACCGCCTGGTGCAGCGCCAAAGCGAGCTGCGCAAAGACGGCCGCCTGCCCTGGCTGCGTCCCGACGCCAAATCGCAGGTCACGTTCCGCTATGTCGACGGCAAGCCGGTCGAGGTCGACACCGTGGTGCTGTCCACCCAGCATTCGCCCGACATCTCCCAGGCCGACATCCGCGAAGCCGTCATCGAACACATCATCAAGCCCAGCTTCGCCGACGGCCTGATCACGCCCAAGACCAAGTTCCTGGTCAACCCCACGGGCATCTTCGTCATCGGCGGCCCGCAGGGTGATTGCGGTCTGACCGGCCGCAAGATCATCGTCGATACGTACGGCGGTGCATGCCCCCACGGCGGCGGCGCATTCTCGGGCAAGGATCCCTCCAAGGTCGACCGCTCGGCGGCCTATGCCGCCCGCTACGTGGCCAAGAACATCGTTGCGGCGGGCCTGGCCAGCAAGTGCCAGGTGCAGATCAGCTATGCCATCGGCGTGGCCGAGCCCATCAACATCACCGTCAACACCGACGGCACGGGCGTCATCGGCGACGACAAGATCGCCATGCTGGTGCGCGAGCATTTCGACCTGCGTCCCAAAGGCATCATCAATATGCTGAACCTGCTGCGCCCCATCTACTCGAAGACGGCGGCCTACGGGCACTTCGGGCGTCCAGAGCCCGAATTCAGCTGGGAGGCCACCGACAAGGCCGCCGTGCTGAAAAAAGCGGCGTAAGCCGGCATAGGCAAGACGGGACACCGGTTTTTTCGGTTCGGATCCTGTTCTGCAACGGTTCAGAAGGGGCTGCCCGTTCGGGCAGCCCCTTCTTTCTTGTTCGTGCAATGAATGAAGCCGGCATGGTTATGCCCGCCATGCCGTGGCGGGGGTGTTAAAGTCTGTTGTCGAGAAATTTTTCAAAGCCATGAGCGACACGCCCGAATCTTCTTCGAACTCGTCTTCCGCCGATCAAAGCCGCAGCCTTGCGCCCAGCGACTCGCCGTGCGTGGCCATTTGCTCGACGCTGTACGACGAAATCTGCCGGGGCTGCGGCCGCACGGCCATGGAAGTGGCCAACTGGGTGTTTCTTTCCGAAGAAGAAAGGCTGGCCGTCTGGGCCCGCATCAAGGCGCAGGGGTACCCGCGGCGCTAGCCCTCTCCCGCCACCAAACTACGCTACAATTTACCCTTCCTGAGGAGCGCTGCACCGGGATGCAGGCTGGCTTGGGGAAGCTTTCGGGCAAAGTCGTACTCGACCTTGCCGCAGGTTTCCCGGCGCCGCCGCCCGCCAGGCTCAGGACGGTTACTTGTTTGAACGGCGCTCATCATTCTCCTGCGTGCAGGCGAGGGTGGGCAAGATCGTTGCCGCTTCCGCTCGCGCAGGTTTATTGGGATATCACCATGAACACTGTTGCCGACACGAATTTCTCCGACTACAAAATCGCCGATATCGCCCTGGCTGGCTGGGGCCGCCGCGAAATCGCCATTGCCGAAACCGAAATGCCGGGCCTCATGGCCACGCGCGAAGAGTACGCCGCCACCCAGCCCCTGAAGGGCGCCCGCATTGCTGGCAGCCTGCACATGACCATCCAGACCGCGGTGCTCATCGAAACCCTGGTTGCGCTGGGCGCCGAAGTGCGCTGGGCTTCGTGCAATATCTTCTCTACCCAGGATCACGCCGCCGCCGCGATCGCTGCTTCGGGCACTCCGGTGTTCGCCATCAAGGGCGAAACGCTGGAAGACTACTGGAACTACACCCATAAAATCTTCGAATGGCCCGACAACCGCCATGCCAACATGATTCTCGACGATGGCGGCGACGCCACGACGCTGCTGCACCTGGGCGCCAAGGCCGAGAAAGACATCTCGGTGCTGGCCAAGCCCGGCAGCGAAGAAGAGCGCGTGCTGTTCGCTTCCATCAAGGCCACGCTGGCGCGTGATCCCAACTGGTATTCCGTGCGTCTGGCGCAGGTCAAGGGCGTTACCGAAGAAACCACCACGGGCGTGCACCGCCTGTATCAAATGTCCAAGAAGGGCGAGCTGGCCTTCCCCGGCATCAATGTGAATGACTCGGTCACCAAGTCCAAGTTCGACAATCTTTACGGCTGCCGCGAGTCGCTGGTCGACGGCATCAAGCGCGCCACCGACGTCATGGTCGCCGGCAAGATCGCCGTGGTGTGCGGCTTCGGCGACGTGGGCAAGGGCTGCGCCCAGGCGCTGGTTGCATTGCGCGCCCAGGTATGGGTGACCGAAGTCGACCCCATCTGCGCGCTGCAGGCCTCCATGGAAGGCTACCGCGTCGTCACCATGGAAGAAGCCGCCGACAAGGCCGATATTTTCGTGACGGCCACCGGCAACTACCATGTGATCACCCGCGACCATCTGTACGCCATGAAGGACCAGGCCATTGTCTGCAACATCGGCCACTTCGACAACGAGATCGACGTCGCCTCGGTCGAAGACCTGCAATGGGAAGAGATCAAGCCGCAAGTCGATCACATCATCTTCCCCGACGGCAAGCGCATCATCCTGCTGGCCAAGGGCCGCCTGGTCAACCTGGGCTGCGCCACCGGCCATCCTTCTTTCGTGATGTCGGCGTCGTTCACCAACCAGACCATTGCACAGATCGAGCTGTTCACGCGCGGCGAAGCCTACGAAAAGGGCAAGGTCTACGTGCTGCCCAAGCACCTGGACGAAAAAGTGGCCCGCCTGCACCTGAAGAAACTGGGCGTCAGCCTCAGCGAGCTGCGCCCCGATCAAGCCGAGTACATCAATGTGCCGGTGGCTGGCCCCTACAAGCCCGACCACTACCGTTATTGATTAATCCATCCGTTCGCGGATAGCCGGGCAAGGCAAGGGCCGGCGGGCATTTCCACCGGCCCTTGCGATTGTGCAACCACAAGGAGAGCAAGACCATGGAATTATTGTTGATCTGGATTCTGAACGCCGTTGCCCTGTTGATCGTGGCGTATATTCTGCCGGGAATTTCGGTGGCCTCGTTCTGGTCGGCGCTTATCGCCGCCCTGGTTCTGGGCCTGCTCAATACGCTGGTCAAGCCTCTTCTGGTGCTGCTTACGCTGCCCATCACCATTGTCACCCTGGGCCTGTTCCTGCTGGTGCTCAATGCGCTGGTGTTCTGGTTCGCTGGCTCCATCCTCAAGGGCTTCCACGTAAACGGCTTTTGGTGGGCGGTGCTGGGCGCCATCATCTACAGTATTGTTTCGGGCCTGCTGTCCCGGTTGATAGCGTAGGCGGCTTGCGTTCAGCCTGTTCCGTTTGCAACGCCAGCTTCCTGGCATGTGTTAACAAGCGTTAAATGACTTCGACATCCATAACTACAAAAAAGCCCATCAGCCTCGAGTTCTTTCCCCCGCGCGACATTGCCGCGCAGGAGAAGCTGGTTCGCACGGCCAAGCAGTTGCTGGCCCTGCGGCCCGAGTATGTCAGCGTCACGTTCGGCGCGGGCGGCTCGACGCGTTCGGGCACGGTCGATACCGTGCGCATGATGCAGAACCTGGGCTTCGATGCCGCGCCGCATCTGTCCTGCATCGGGGCTTCGCGCGCCGACCTGTCCGAAATCCTGGACACCTACCGCCAGCAGGAGATACGCCGCATCGTGGCGCTGCGCGGCGATATTCCCTCGGGCATGGGCGGCGACCGCGGCGATCTGCATTACGCCGGCGATCTGGTGCGCTTCATCCGCGAGCACAGCGGCGACTGGTTCCACATAGAAGTGGCGGCCTACCCCGAGATGCATCCGCAGGCGCAAAGTTCGCGCGCCGACCTGACGCACTTCGTGGGTAAGGTCAATGCGGGGGCCAATAGCGCGATCACGCAGTATTTCTTCAATGCGGATGCTTATTTCGACTTCGTGAGCCGGGCGCGCGCCAAGGGCGTGACGGTGCCCATTGTGCCAGGCATCATGCCCATTACCAATCATTCGCAGCTGGTGCGCTTTTCGGACATGTGCGGGGCGGAGATCCCGCGCTGGATCCGCCAGCGCCTGGCCGAATTCGGCGACGACAAGGCCTCCATCAAGGCCTTCGGTCTCGACGTCGTAACGCGCCTGTGCCAGAACCTCCTGGACCAGGGCGCCCCCGGCCTGCATTTCTACACCCTGAACAACGCCGACACCACCACCGCCATCGTCAACGCCCTGACACGCTGATTCATTGAGCAAGCCGCGTCAGCGGCGCAGTGTGGGGGCCCTTTCGCCGTCGGGCCGCCCCAAGGCGAAAGACGCCCCCTCGGGGGGCAGCAAGCCGCGTCAGCGGTGCAGCGTGGGGGCCTTTACCGCCCACCCCTTGTCGGTCAGTATCGAGTCCAGTCGCTCATCGTGCGGGGCCGGGGTGTAGTCTTGCCCCGACAGGTCGCCGCAGGCCCAGGCGATGCCTATGCTGGTAAAGGCATGCCCGCGTTCTTTGAACGCGGCCAGCGTGCGGTCGTAGTGGCCTTTCCCGTAGCCGATGCGGTCGCCCTGGCGGGTGTAGCCCAGCGTGGGCACCAGCACGATGTCGGGCAAGGGAGCCTCGGGCCCCTGGGGCTCGGCAATGCCGTAGGCCCCTGTCTGCATGGGCGTTTCCGGAGTCCAGGCGCGAAACAGCAAGGGGGCGTCGTCGCCGCTTGTAACCGGCAGCGAGACCTCGATGCCATCCTCCACCCACTGGGCCAGCAAAGGCTGCAGCTCGGGTTCCCGAGGCAGAGACCAAAAGGCGGCGACACGACGCGGGGCCGGCCGGCCGGCATTTTGCAGTTCGGAGCGTGCCGTGGCCAGCCAGGTGTACAGGCGACCCCGGATCAACAGCGCGCCCCGGCGAGTGTCGGAAGGGGCCTGGGCGTTACGAAGTTCTTTCAAACGCAGGCGTAAAGACGCCGCGTTATTCTCTATACTGTTGGTCATGGTCGATATTTTGCGGAATCCAGGGATGTTATCAAAGCAGAGCCAACGGTATCAGAAAACCCGGAATCTTTCTGGCAAGGCTGTAGTGCGCCACGCCAGCCTGTGGCTGACCTTGTCCGCGGGCCTGGTTGGCTGCGCCGGCGCTGAAGCGCCGGTTGGCGCCAATGCAAGCCAGGCCGCCGAGCCCAGCATGCTGGTAGCCACCGATCCGGCCAAAGTCCCGGCGCCCAATGTGCCCATTGCCGCGCCGGCCCCCGTGGTCGCGCCGGCTCCGCTGCTGCCTCCCGCCATTTATCCGCCCTCTTCGCCGCAAGTGCTGCAAGCGCTGGCCGACGCTCGCGAAGCCATGCAGAAAAAGCAATGGGATCGCCTGGCCGCCCTGGCGCCGCAGGCCAAGACCGATCCTCTGCTGGGCTCTTATGCCGAATACTGGTTGTTGCGCAAGCAGGTTCAAGACCCGACCATGCCGGTGCCTACCGCCCAGTTGCAGAAATTCATGCAGGACAATCGCGACGACTACCTGGCCGACCGCATGAAGGCCGACTGGATCGTGGCCGCCGCGCGCGCGGGCGACTACGCCACCGTCAATCAGCTTGGCCCGGTTCTCAACAGCAACGCCCAGGTGGACTGTTCACGCCTCATGGCCCGGCACATGACGGGCGGCAAGGTCAGCGCCGACCAGGCCATGGAGGCCTTCCAGCCGGTCAGCGCCTGCTGGAGCCTGCTCAACGAACTGGTCGATCGCAACGTGGTGGGCTGGAAGAACCTGGAACCGCTTTTGCGGGCCACGCTGGAAACCTCCAAAACGGGCAATGCCCAGCGCATTGCGGCGCTCATGTTCAGCGCCGGCGAAATGACTTCCTATGCGTCGCTCATGAAGTCCGCCAAGTCGTGGCTGGCCAGGCAGGGCGAACCCAAAACCCGCGCGCAGACCGAGCTGGTCACGCTGGCCTTGTCCCGGATGGCGCGTTCCGACGATCGCGACGAGGCCGCCGCTTATATCGAAAAGAACTGGGCGGGCGTTTTGCCCAAGTCCAATATGCAATGGGTATGGGGGCAGTTCGGGCTGGTTGCTGCCTTGAATGTCGATTCGGATGCCGTCAAATGGTATCGCCGCTCGGGCACCGTGCCCATGACCGACTATAACCACGCCTGGCAGGTGCGCTCCGAGTTGCGGCAGGCCAGGATAGACTGGGGCCAGGTTGCCAAGGCCATCGAAAAAATGTCCGTCGAGCAGCAGGCCGAGCCGGTGTGGGTGTATTGGCGCGGCCGGGCCCTGGCCGCCCGGGGCTTGCACGAAGCCGCGAAAAAGCATTTCGAGTCCATTGCCGGCGAATTCGGTTTTTACGGGCAACTGGCCAACGAAGAGCTGGGCCGCAATATTCCGCTTCCGCCCGCGCCACAGCCGGTCACCAAGGCCGAGCTTGCCCAGGCCCGCAGCAACCCGGGCTTGCAGCGCGCCGTGCGCTTGTTCGACCTGGGATGGCGCCCCGAAGCCGTGCCCGAATGGAACTTCAGCCTGCGTGGCATGAACGACCGCCAGCTGCTGGCGGCCGCCGAAATGGCCAGGCAAGAGCAAATCTACGATCGGGTCGTCAACACTTCCCTGAAGACCACGTCGGAAATCGATTTCAGCCAGCGCTTCATTGCGCCGTTCGAGGGGCGTGTGGCCGCAAAGGCCCGCCAGATCGACCTGGATCCCGCCTGGGTCTACGGCCTCATCCGGCAAGAGTCGCGTTTCATTACCGATGCGCGGTCCCACGTGGGCGCGTCGGGCCTCATGCAGCTCATGCCCGCCACCGCGCGCTGGGTGGCGCGCAAAATAGGCATGAAAGATTTCTCCGCCTCGTCGGTCAACGATTTCGACACCAACACCATACTGGGCACCAATTACCTGAGCATGGTGCTCAACAAGCTGGACGGCTCGCAGGTGCTGGCCACGGCGGGGTACAACGCCGGACCCAAGCGGCCCGTTCAATGGCGCTCCACGCTTGGCGGCCCCGTCGAGGGCGCCATCTTCGCCGAGACCATTCCGTTTACCGAAACGCGGCTTTACGTCAAGCACGTGCTGTCCAACACGGTGTACTACGCCATGTTGTTCAGCGGCAAGCCGCAGTCGCTGAAGGCGCGGCTGGGCACCATTTCTCCCGAGCCGGCGACGCGCGTTGCATTGCCTTAGGGCCTGCGGCACCTGTCAAGGAGATCGCGTTGACGCTGGAGCTGGCTGAACGCAAGGCGCCCATGCCGAAGGAGGCTGCATGAACAACTCCGCAGCGGCTGCCGACGCCGCCACCGCTGGTCTCGACGTCTATGTGGTAGGAGGGGCAGTGCGCGACGACTTGCTGGGCCTGCCGGCGGGGGATCGCGATTGGGTCGTGGTGGGCGCCACGCCCGAGGCCATGGCCGCGCGCGGCTTCATTCCCGTGGGCGGCGATTTCCCGGTTTTCCTGCATCCGCAAACCAAAGAGGAATACGCCCTGGCCCGTACCGAACGCAAGTCCGGGCGCGGCTACAAGGGGTTCACGTTCTACACCGGCGCCGACGTCACGCTGGAGCAAGACCTGACGCGGCGCGACCTTACCGTCAACGCCATTGCGCGCGCGCCCGACGGACGACTGATCGACCCTCTGGACGGACAGGCCGATGTACGCGCCAGGGTATTGCGGCATGTTGGCGACGCCTTCGTCGAAGATCCCGTGCGCCTGTTGCGCCTGGCCCGTTTCGCGGCGCGTTTTCACGACTTTTCCATCGCTCCCGAAACCATGGCTCTGGCGCGCCGTTTGGTCGAAGAAGGGGAAGTGGACGCACTGGTGCCCGAGCGCGTCTGGCGCGAAGTGGCCAAGGGGCTGGACGCTGCGCGGCCCGGCCGCATGTTCGAGGTGCTGCGGGATTCAGGCGCCTTGCCGCGCGTCATGCCGGGCCTGGTATTCAACGACGAGGTCGCGCGATACCTGGCATGCGCCGTGCAGCGCGGCCTGAGCCTGGCGGCGCGCTTTGCGCTGTTGTGCATGGCTTCGGCCGAGCCGGAGCCGATAGGCCGGCATGTGCGCGCGCCCAGCGGCTGCGTCGACTATGCAAGGCTGCTGCCGCAGGTTGTGGCGGCATTGCGGGCGGAGACGGATGCGGACGCCGCGAAGCCTTTGCCGCCGGCGCAGGGGTGGCTGGATCTGATCGAGCGCTGCGATGGCTTGCGCAAGCCCGATCGCTTTCTTGGCCTGATCGATGCCGCGCTGTGCGTGCTGGAAGGCGTGGACGTTCAAGCCTGGGGCCGGCGCTTGCAGGCTGTGCGCGGTATCGATGCCGGCGCGATTGCCAAGGCCTGCAAGGGCGGGCCCGAACAAATCAAGGCAGCCCTGCGCGAGGCCAGGCTGAAGGCCCTGGCGGCAAGTGTGCCGCTTGCTTGATTTGCTCCGTGATGGCTGCCGTTCAGGCCGCCCCGCATTGCCGCGAGACGTGTAGCGCAAACTTGCGCAGTTCGGTGGCGGGTTGGCCCTGGGCGGATACGTCGAGCTGGTTGCTTGGGCCTATGACGTTGATCGAGGCGATCAGCGACCCGCGATGGTCGAGCAGCGGCACGGCCACCGAGCCGAATCCGGGCAGCTTGCTTTCGCGAACCGATGCGCAGCCGTTGCTGCGGACTTCCTTCAATATTTTTTCCACGTCGGGCTTGGCGGCCCCCATGCGCTTGTATTCGGCCAGTTCGCGGGCCAGGATTTCCGCATAGCGTTCGCGGGGCATGTACGCCATGAATGTGCGTCCCGTGGCCGTACCGATCAAGGGCACGGTCATGCCCAGCCGCAATTCGAAGGGGCTGCTGCGGGCCCCGTCCAGCTTGTCCACCACCACGGGGCCGAAGTCTCCCCAGACGCACAGGCAGGTCGTTTCGTGCAGAGCCAGCTGCAGCGATTCCAGGTGGGCGCGGGCGATTTCGAGCGCGCAGACGCGATTCATGGCAGAAAGCCCCAGGCGCACCGAGGTGGCCCCCAGATCGTAGTGGCCGCCGTCCCCCTTTTGCTGTATTAGCCCAAGCCGGACGAAGCTGATCAGGTAGCCGCGGGCCTTGCTGGTCGACATGCCGGTCAGGCGCGAGAGCTCGGTCAGCGAAAGCGCCGAGCCGGCGTCCATCAGGGCGAAGATGAGCTTGAACCCCAGCTCCACGGACTGGATGCCCGCTTGCTTGGGAGGCGCGGTGGTTTTGGGCTTGGCTGGTGTCATGGCGGTATGGGTGTCTGCCTGGATGAAGCCATGATTATCACCTAAATTTTTACTTGACAGTATTGAAGTAGCTTAACTATATTGATAAAAAGAAAATGCCAAAGGAGAACGACGATGGCTTGGCTGCGCAATTGCTGGTATGTCGCCATGTGGGCCCAGGATCTCAAGGCCGGGGCCCTGGAGCCGCGCACGATCATTGGCGAGAACATCGTGCTGTATCGCTGCGCGGATGGTTCCATAGCCGCCCTGCAGAACCGATGTCCGCATCGATTCGCGCCGCTGCACATGGGCAAGCTTGGCGCCGATGGCTGTACTTTGCGTTGCGGCTACCATGGCCTGGAGTTCGGCCCCGACGGCAAATGCGTCGAGAATCCTCACGGCGAAGGCCGCATCCCGCCGGCGCTGGCCGTGAAAAGCTATGCGGCGGTCGAAAAACACAGCCTGGTCTGGGTATGGATGGGCGATCGCGCGCCCGACGAAGCCGCCATCCCCGATTACTCGCTTCTGGATGCCGCGGACCAAAGCACCACGAGCGCGCGCGATTGCCTGCAGATGGACGTCGACTATCGTCTCATCGTCGATAACCTCCTGGACCTGAGCCATGTTTCCTTCTTGCACGACGGCATTCTCGGCAACAAGGAAACCATACGCGCCGACATTCAGGCCGACGAGCGCGGCGATACGTTAACGGTCAGCCGCTACATGCCCGACGTGCCGCCTCCCGAGCTGTTCGACATGCTGTTTCGCCGCGACGGCCGGCGCGTCGATTTGTGGGCGTCGATGCGCTGGAATGCTCCGGCCTGCCTGCTCAACGATGCGGGCGTCAAGGCGGTGGGCGACGAACGGCGCAATGGCACGGGCATTTTCGGCGTTCATATTCTGACGCCGCAAACCGAGCGTTCCACCCTGTATCACTTTGCGGCGGTCAGGCAGAACCCCATCGCCTTCCCTCCCGACGAGGCCCAGGGCATTGCCCGGCGCCTGACCGAGTTGCGCCGCTATGCCTTCGCCGAGCAGGACGAGCCCATGATCCGGGCCCAGCAAGCCGTGATCGATGGCGCCGCCGAGCCCCTGGAGCCGGTTCTTCTGCCCATCGACGTGGGGCCGGTGCGCTACAAGCGGATTCTCGAAAGATTGATTCAGCAGGAAGCCCTTTCTTGAGCGGGGACGAAGGCGCAAGCCTTGCCCCCGAAGCATGGAATCGGGTGAAAAAGCCGCAACACTGGCAATACAACGACAACGGAGACAAAACATGAAACGACTCGTAGCGACGGCCCTGGCGTTCGGCGTCATGGCAATCAGTCAAAGCGCCGGTGCGCAGATAAAGATAGGGATCAGCGTGTCCGAAACTGGGCCTGCCGCCTCGCTGGGCAAGGTCGAGAAGAACGTCCTGCAGATGCTGCCGGCCAAGGTGGATGGCGTCGATGTGAAATACATCATTCTGGACGACGCTTCGGACACGACGGCCGCCGTCAGGAATGCCAGGAAGCTGGTCAGCGAAGACCATGTGGACGCGATCATCGGCTCCACCACCACCCCGAACTGCCTTGCCATGACGGAGGTGGCCGCCGAAAGCGGCACGCCGCTGCTGGCCATGGGCGGGGGCGCCGCCATTATCGCGCCTATGGACAACAAGAAGAAATGGGTGTTCAAGGCCGTGCAGAACGACGCCATGATGGTGGCCGCCATCGTCCAGCACATGGCCGCCTCGGGCGCCAAGAAGATCGGCTACATCGGCTTTTCGGACGCCACGGGCGAGGGCTACTGGAATGCGCTGGTTCCCCTGGCTGCCAAGGCCGGCCTGCAGATCGTCGCGAACGAGCGCTACCAGCGCACCGACACCAGCGTCACGGGGCAGGCGTTGAAGCTCATCGCGGCCAAGCCGGACGCCATCCTGATCGCCGCTTCGGGCACGCCCGCCGCGCTGCCCCAAAAGGCGCTGAAAGAGCGCGGCTACCCGGGCAGGATCTACCAGACGCACGGCGTGGCCAATAACGACTTCCTGCGCGTGTGCGGCAAGGACTGCGAAGGCACCTACCTTCCCATAGGCCCCTTGCTGGTTGCCGAACAGTTGCCCGACAGCATGACTTCCAAGCCGGTCTCCCTGGATGTGGTCTCGCGCTACGAAAAAGCATATGGGGTCGGGTCGCGCTCCACCTTCATTTCGAATGCCTACGACAGCTTCCTGCTGTTGAAGAACGCCTTTCCCGCGGCCTTGAAGAAAGCCAAGCCGGGCACGGCCGAGTTTCGCGCGGCGTTGCGGGACAGCCTCGAGGCGACCCGCGATTTCAGCGGCACGCAAGGGGTCTACAACATGACGCCCACCGACCATGTCGGCCTGGACGACCGCGCGCGCGTCATCGTGCGGATCCACGACGGGCATTGGGTGCTGGCCGCATCCGGCGGCCAGGCCAAGCCGTAATGTAATGGCGGCCGGGGGCTCTACTTTGGACTTTTCCCCAGCAGCTGCACACGCCGCTGCACCGGGAAGAAGCGCAGGTCGTAGCGCTGCTGTATGGAGCCCCAGATTCCCTTGGGCCATTTCATCATGACGACAATGGCCACCAGGCCCAGAACCATCAAGTACCAGGTGCCGTAGTCGGCCAGCAGGCTGCGCATGCCGAAGAAGACCAGCGTGCCGATGATGGGCCCCTCGATGGTGCCGATGCCGCCGATTACGACGATGAAGATGGGAAACACCACCCAGTTCAGGTCGAACGCCGCGGTGGGCGATATGCGCAGGGCGTTCAGGTAGTACAGGGCGCCGACCAGGCCGGTGCCGAATGCCGCCAGGACGAATACGCAGAACTTGACGCGCTTGACGTTGATGCCCTGGCTCTCGGAGGCCGCTTCGCTGTCGCGGATGGCGGTCAGCGCGATGCCGAACCGCGAGCGCAGCAGCCAGTACATCAGGGCGATGAAGCCGACGGTGATGGCCACCGCGATCCAGAAGGTGGCGGATTCGCGGAATACCTTGGGGATGCCGCGCATGGCGGTCAGGCTTTGTCCCGATCCGCCGCCTAGCAGCGGGGCGTTCGAGATGGCCAGGCGGTAGATCTCGGCGACCACCCAGGTTCCCACCGCGAAGTAGCCGCCCTTCAGGCGAAACACGACGGCGGCGGTGGGAATGGCGATGACGGCGGCGATGACGCCGCCAAGCAGGATGGACACGAAGGGGTTGATGCCCATGTGGTTGGCGGCAAGGAACAGTCCGTAGGCGCCCAGGCCCACGAAGGCCTGCTGGCCGATGGAGATCAGGCCGCCATAGCCGGCCAGCAGATTCCACATTTGCGCCAGCACCAGGTAGCACATGGCTTCGACCAGCAGCCGCATGAGGCTGGGCTGGGCCCAGAAAGGCAGGGACACCAGCAAGGCGATGCAGACCACGGCGGCGGCTATACCGGCCTGGCTGGCCCGGGTCTTGCGCTGAACCGTATAGCGAATGGGTGGGTGCATAGTGTGTTATGTCCTTGAAAACAAACCGCTGGGCTTGAACAGCAAGACGGCCAGGAAGACGAGGTGGCCGGTCATGATTCCCCAGGCCGGGCCTATCATGAAGCCCAGGCCTTGCGCCACGCCAAGCAGCAGGGCGCCCGCGAACGTTCCCCACAGCGATCCCAGGCCGCCGATGACGACCGCCTCGAAGGCGTAGATGAGGAAGGTGGGGCCGGCGCCGGGGGTGACGGAATTTTTCATGCCCATGAACACCCCGCCCACGGCCATGACGGCGAAGGCGATGCCCATGGCCAGGCCGTAGACGTGCAGGTCCTTGATGCCCATGAGCTGGGCGGTGTCCCGGTCGTCCGAGGTGGCGCGCAGGGTGACGCCCAGGGACGTGCCCTTGAACAGCCGCGACAGGCCGGCGGTGATGATCAGGGCGGCCGCCAGCGTGATGACGGGGAACACGCCGAGGCTTATCGGGCCGAACACCGTGAAGCTGGCGGTCGACAGGCTGCCTATCGGCAGTACTTTCGCATCGGCCGAGAAGATTTCCAGCAGGCCGTTCTGGATGATGATGGACATGCCGAAGGTGATGAGCAGGGGCGGCAGGATGTCCTGGCCGAGCACCTTGTTCAGGACCGCGCGCTGCAGCACGTAGCCCAGCCCGAACATGATCACGACGACGATGGGCAGCGCCGCGAACGGGTTCAGGCCGCTGGCCGACATGACGACCAGGGCGATGTAGGCGGCCAGGGCGATGAAGTCGCCGTGCGCGATGTTGACCAGTTTCATGACGCCGTAGGCCAGGGACAGGCCGATGGCGAACAGCGCGTAGACGCCTCCGGTCAGGGCGCCCTGCACTATGGCGTTTACCCATTCGAACATATGTGTCTCCTCGTTTCGCTGCGCTGGCTAGATGCCGAAATAGGCATCCGAAATTTGTTTCTTGCTGAGCTCGGCCGACTTGCCGGCAAGGGCCACCTTGCCGTGCATGAAGCAATACAGGCGGTCGGTCATGCGCTTGGCCATGTCGATATCCTGCTCGACGATCAACGCCGCCGTGCCGTCGCCGGTGATCTTGGGCAGGGCTGCGTAGATGTCCTTGACGACCACCGGCGCCAGGCCCAGCGATATTTCGTCGCAGATCAACAGCTTGGGATTGGACATGAGGGCGCGGCCGATGGCCACCATCTGCTGCTGGCCGCCTGAAAGCGTCAGCGCCGGGTTCTTGCGCTTTTCCACAAGGGCGGGAAAGAGCTCGTACACACGCTGCAGATTCCATGCCCCCGAGCGCTTCGACATCCTGCCCACCAGCAGGTTTTCCTCGACGGACAGGCTGGGGAACAGGCGGCGGCCTTCGGGAACCATGGCGATGCCCATGGCGACGATGTCGCTGGGGTGGACGCCGCCGATGGGCCGGCCGGCGAACGAAATGGCCTGGGGTCCCACCTTGATCTGGCCGCAGATCGATTTCAGGAATGTGGACTTGCCCGCGCCGTTGGCGCCGATGATGGCGACCGATTCGCCCTCGCGCATGGAAAAGTCGATGCCGAACAGGGCCTGGAAGTCGCCGTAGAAGGCTTCGAGATTCTGGACGGTGATCATGCCTGCACCTCCATGCCCATGTAGACGCGCTTGACCTCGGGACTGTTCATGACGGTTTGCGGATCGCCTTCGGCCAGTTTTTGCCCGAAATTGATGACCAGCAGGCGCGTGGCGACGGCCATGAGCGCATGCACGACGTGTTCGATCCAGATGATGGAAACCCCTTGCTTGCGGATGTCGTTGACCATGTCGATCAGTTGCAGGGCCTCCTGCTCGGTCAGGCCGCCGGCGATCTCGTCCAGCAGCAGGATTTTCGGCTGCGTGGCCAGGGCGCGCGCCAGCTCCAGCCTTTTGCGGTCGAGCAGCGTCAAGGCGCCGGCAAGGCGGTTCACTTTATCGAGCAGGCCCGTGCTGGCCAGGATGTCCATGCACAGGTCGTTGGCCTTATGCCCCGCGCCGCCCGCGCCGAAGGTGGCGGCCACGAGCAGGTTCTCGAACACCGTCATGCCGCCGAAGGGCTGGGCGATCTGGTACGAGCGCCCGATTCCCAGCCGGCACCTGCGGTGGGCCGGCAGCCGGGTGATGTCGCTGCCTTCCAGGGTGATGCGGCCGGTGTCGGCCCTGAGATCGCCGCTGACGAGGTTGAACATGGTGGTCTTGCCGGCGCCGTTGGGCCCCAGGACGCCCAGCGCTTCGCCCTGTTCGAGCTGGAAGCTCAGGTCGTCCGTAACCTTGAACGAGCCGAACGATTTCGATACGTTCTCGACGCAAAGAAGAGTGGTCATGGTTGTGTCCTTGCATCCGCCCCGCATAGTGTGCTGTCCGGTTCTTTGCACACTATGCGGGGCGGATGCTTTTGCCGTGCGGTTTGGCGGGTTCGTCCGTGCTGTCTTCGGCCAGGCCTTAGGCCAGCGGCTTGATCTTGGCCTGCACGGGAATCTCCGGCGCGGTCTCGTTGTTGACGACGAGCAGGTCATAGGGGTGGTTCTTGCCCTTGACCCATTGGCCGCCCACCAGCGGCGTCTTGGCGACGTTCTTGACAGGTCCGTTGCCCCATTGCACATGGCCGATGATGGTGTCGAGCTTGGTCTGGGGAATGGCGTCGCGTATGGCTTCGGGCGAATCGATGTCCTTGGCGCGCTTCAGCACGTCGATGGCGACTTCGAACAGCGAGTGCGCGTAGCCCAGGGGCTGGCTCCATTGGCGCTTGGTGGCGGCCTCGTAGGCGTCGGCCAGTTGCTGGGCGCTTTGGCCGTTCAGCGAGGACTTGTACGGACGGTTGGGGCTCCACCAGCACTCCTGCGTCAGACCTTCGCCTTCGGCGCCCAGGGCCTCGACTGCCGAGGGGAAGGCCAGCGCCTTGCCGATGGTCACGGCCTTGGGATTGAAGCCTTGCTGCTTGGCCTGCGTCCAGAAGTTCTTGAAGTCGGGCGGGGTCTGCACCCCGGCGATGATCTCGACGTTGGCCTTCTTGTATTCGGACAGCAGGGCGGTGAAGTCGGTCTGGCCGTTCTGGAAGCGGCCCGCGTCCAGAACGGTGTAGCCCATTTTCGTCAGGGGCGGCGCGATGCCCATCTTGGGGTCGGCCCAGGCGTTGCCGTCGCCGTCGTTGGCGCACAGCAGGCCTACGACCTTGTTGGTGTCCAGGCTCTTCCACATATTGGAGAAGACCGCAATAATGTCTTCCAGGCCCCAGAAATAGTGGTAGGTCCAGTCGAAGCCTTGTTGCGGCTTGCCTCCACGGGTAAAGAACCAGGGCTGCCAGGGCGTGGTCGTGGAAATGCAGGGAATCTCGTTCAGCTCGCACTGGTCGGAGACGGGGTTGGCGTTTTCCGGCGTGGAGCCTACGATCATCAGGTCGATCTTGTCCTTCAGGATGAGCTCGGCGGCGACCTCGGAGGCGCGATTGGGGCTGGACTGGCTGTCCTTGACGATGACCTCGATGGGGTGGGCCGTGCCGTTGACGGTCACCCCGGCCTTGAGCAGGTCCTGGATGCCGGCGAGGATGAACCGGTCGACTTCGCCGAATCCCGCCAGCGCGCCGGTTTGCGGCGTGACGTAGCCGAGCTTGATGACGCGGCCCGTCTTGGCGAGCGCCAGCGGGCTGATGCCCGCCAGGCCCAGGGCTCCGCCGAAGGCGGAGGCCTTGATGAACGAGCGCCGTTTCTGGTTCAGATGCTTGGTGTCCTGTTGTGTCATGCTTGTCTCCTGATGTGGTGCCGCTGATGGTTCTTGTGTTGGTTGGGGGTGTCGGGCAATGCCTGTTCCATTGCCCGTGCGAAGGCCGTGCTCAGGCCGCCTCCGCGGTTGCCAGGATGCCGTACCGCTTCAGGTCGGCAGCCAGGCTGTCGACGAGATCCGGGATTTCCGCAGCGCCGGCGGCGCCGCCGTAAAGATAGAAGTCGGGGCGAACCAGCATGGCGCGGATTTCGTGGGCGTCCATATAGGCGGCGTATTTGCCGTCGAGGCCGACGAATCCGCCGGCAGCGGTATCGTCCGGCGCCAGGTGCACGACCTTGGCGTCCAGCTTTTCCAGGAAGACCAGGTTCTCGGCCGACAAGGCGGCCCTATCCTGCGCGCCGCGCAGCACCAGCACGAAGCCCAGGCCGACCAGGTCGTCGAAGCGGCCTTTTTTGCCGCCATAGGCAATGGTTCCATGCGGGCTGAGCAGGCCGGCCGGCGCCTTGACGCTGCCGTCCGCGGCGCGGTGCAGGATGCCGTCGACCAGCGAGGGGAAGGGCGGAGGCGGCGTGGCCGTGCCGCCCAGGAAGGCGGCATCGCGCTCGGCGGCCACGGCCGGGTCGGGGATGCAGATGACCTTGCCCAGGTACATGGAAAGCTCGATGACATCCCTGGCGTGCGGCCGGCGTTCCGTCTGGTAGGTGTCGAGCAGGCTTTCGTCCGCCTTGCCGCGCAGGATCAGGTTCAGCTTCCAGGCCAGGTTCCAGTCGTCGCGCAGGCCGGCGCACATGCCTTGCCCCATGAAAGGAGGCATGACGTGCGCGGCGTCGCCCGCCAGCATGATGCGCTTGTCGCGCCAGGTCCGGGCGATCAGCGAGCGAAAGTTATACACCTTGGCGCGCTGTATGACCGCCTGGCCGGGCTTGACCCAGGGTTCCAGCAGCTTCCAGGCGGTTTCCTCGAGTTCGAGTTCTTCGCGCGACTCGTTGGGCAGGCGCATGAACTCCCAGCGGCGGTAGTAGCGGCCGTCGCGGATGCCGGCGGGAACGATGGTGGTCGGACGCGCCGGATTGCAGTATTGCGCGGCGGGGGGGATGTCCAGTTCCACGCCTTCGTTGGGAAGGATGTCGATGACCAGCCAGTCGGCCTCGAAGCCCAGGTCTTCGCGTTCGATGCCCAGGGAACGGCGCACTGGGCTGTTGGCGCCATCGACGCCGATCAGGTATTTGGCGCGGGCCGTGCGGGTTTTGCCGGTTGCCGTTTCGCGCGCCACGACTTCGGCGTAGCCGGCGGTTTGGCGGATCTCGGTGACTTCCCAGCCCAGATTCAGCTCGACTTCCCGGTAGCTGTTGACGGTGGCATCGAACATTTCCTCCAGCGTGGGCTGGTGGATGAAGTTGACTTCCGAGCCGCCGGAAATCGATTCGGCCGACCAGTCGATGTGCAGCAGTTCCTTCCAGTCGGCGTTGAACCAGCGGTAGGCGGGCGCGGGATGGCTGATGGTGGGCAGCTGGTCGCGCAGGCCGATGGCCGAAAGCATGCGGTACATTTCGTGGTCGATGCATACCGCCCGAGGCAGCGGGAAGCGTTCGGGCCACAGCTCGAACACCGAGACGGTATGCCCTTGCCGGGCCAGTGTCATGGCCAGGACCTGGCTGACGGGCCCGTAGCCCACTTGAATGACGTCGTAGATGACGCCGCTGTTCGCGTTGCTCATTGTGTACTCCTGAAATCCTGCGGTTTAGCTGGGCTATGTCTGCTGCTGCATGCTTTGCCGTTGCGGCGGGCTTGCCTTGCTTCCGTGCTGCCGGTATTTATTTTGACGAGAATGTCATTTTGATATTCTAAGCATAATGACAATAATGTCAGTATTAGAGTAAACCCGGATTATTGAAGGGAAAAATGGGCAATACACTGAATTGCCCGAAGCGGGACTGTGGCGCCATGTTCACGGTTTGCGCCTTGGCTGAACGGCGCATCCGCCCAGGTTCACATGCGCGAATCCGCCGGATGGGACGCCGCGGGGAACGCCGGCGTGCAGGAAGGCTTGCCGCGGGTTTTGCAGAATTTCGACGCAGTACAATCCATGTTTATGCCATTTTGAAATGAATTAGCCGTGAAACAAGAAGATCACCGGACACGAGTCGGCCAAGCGCGGCGGGAAAAAACCCGCGCGCTGCTCATGAAAAGCGCCTTGGCGGTTTTTGCGGAAAAAGGCCCCGACCTGCCCGTCATCGAGGACTTCATCGCCGCCGCGGGGGTTGCGCGGGGCACTTTCTACAATTACTTCAGTACGACCAGCGAACTGCTGGCTGCGCTGACCGGCGCCATGAGCGATGAAGTGCTGGCCGTGGTGGACGCCGAGGTATTGAAATTCGAGGACCCCGCCACCCGGATATGCACGGGCACCCGGCTTTACGTTGGCATGGCGTGCCGCTATCCGCTATGGGGCACATTCCTGGCCCGCATTGGTTCGCGGCATGCGGTGCGGGGCAAGCTGCTCGACACCTACCTGACGCGCGACGTGCAAACGGGCGTGACCAGCGGGCGGTTTTCAGTGCCCAATGCCGTGGTGGTCCGGGACATTATTCTTGGTTCGATTTTCTTCGGCATCGAAACCATACTCACCGAACCCAGCATCGAGAACCATGTAGAAGAAATGATGTACGTGGTGCTGCATGGCGTCGGCCTGTCCAAGCAAGAGGCCCGGCAAATCGCGTTCATGCCGCTGCCCGAGGCCGGGCCTGTTTCGGGGCCGATATTCTCGGCGCTCAACCCAAAATAACGGCTTATGCTTTCGCGGCGTCGCGCACCATGCGGCGCAGCCAGTCGTGCCCGCTGACCAGCACGATGCCCATCGCCACGCATCCCGCGCCGATCAGGAAACTGGGATCCAGCGGTTCGTCCAGCAGCCAGACGCCGAAGACGATGCCGAACAGCGGCGTCATGAAGGAAAAGACGCCCAGCCGCGACGCCAGGTATTTGTGCAGCAGCCAGAACCAGGCCAGGAAGGTGAAGAACGAGACGACGATCGCCTGGAACAGCACGCTGCCCCAGGCCAGGGGCGTGGAGTGGATGGCTGTTTGCCCAAGCACCACGGCGGCGATCAGCAGCAGGATGAAAGCGGCGATAAGCTGGTACAGCAGGGTCTTGGTGACCGAGGTGTTCGACAGGCGCGTGCAGCGGATGACGACGGTGGTGGACCCCCACGAGGCGCCGGCCAGCAGCCCCAGGAAATCGCCCAGAAGAATATTCGGGGCGTCTTTGGTGGCGGCATGCGCATCCGGCCCGAAGAAGGCCACGATGATGCCGACGAAGGCGATGCCTATGCCCACCCATTGCGCGGCCGAGAGTTTTTCCTCGGGCAGCCGCCAGTGCAGGCCGATGGCGGCGAAGAAGGGCGCGGTGTAAAGAAAGACCGCCATGTGCGAGGCGGTCGTGTAACGCATGCCTTCGCCCAGGAACAGGAATTCCAGCGCGAACAGCGCGCCGATGAGCAGGCCTGGCGCCCAGGTGCCGTCTTTCAGCGCCAGCGGTTCGCGGCGGCAGACCATGAGCAGCGCGACCAGGACGGCGGCGATGCCAGAGCGGAGGGAAATCTGCAGGACGGGGGCGATGTCGTAGGCGACGGCCTTGATGGCGATTTGCTGGAAACCCCAGATCATGCACAGAAAGGCCATGAGCCCAAATGCCTTGCCGTCGATGGCTTTACGCTCGTTCATTGTGTCTCCATGAATGCTGCTTATCGTTGGCCCTATTCGTGTTGCCCTGGCGCCGTCTCGTCCATGACGGCATGTTCAAAGCCGGCTGCGGCGGTCGCCGCTGATAAAGCCCAGCAGCGGAACGGGTATGTCTTTTCCTACGGCCAGAACCTTGAACAGTTCGCCCATTTCCGCTTCCGACACCAGCTTTTGCACGGCGGAAGCCGCCTGGCCGTAGCGGACGGTGTCGTTCGGGTCGAGGCCGGCCAGCAGGCTGGGCAGGCCGGTGTTCAGCAGAAAGCGCGCCTGCGAGGTGTAGCCCAGCACATCCAGCCCGCCTTCCAGCGCGGCATCGGCCATGGCGGTGAAGTCGACGTGCGCGGTGATGTCCTGCAGCCCCGGGTAGACCAGGGGCTGAGGGTGGGCATGATGGCGGAAATGGCACATCAGCGTGCCCGAAGCGCGCTGCGGGTGGTAGTACTCGCGCTGGGGGAAACCGTAGTCGATCAGCAGCGCGGCGCCTTTTTCCAGCCAGGAGCCCATTTGCCGCACCCAGGCTTCGGCCCGCAGGTTGATTTCGGACTGGTACTCGGGCAGGGGCGGCATGCGCTTGGCCACGGCTTCGGCCAGCTCGGCCGAGGCCGGGCGCTCGGCCATCAGGAACGGCGCGCCATTATTGCCGGCTGCATCTTTGTTTTCCAGATGCGCCTGGCCCAGGCTGGCTTCCACGCCGCCGGCGCGGCGATGACGGAAGCTGATGTCGTCTTCGCCGGCGTGGCTGTGGCCGAGCGTCACGCCCAGCTCCAGCACCTGGCCGGCATCGCCCCAGCGGAACAGCGTGGCCGGCATGGCGTCCAGCACTTCGTTGGCCAGCACGCAGCCCGAAAAATGTTCCGGCAGGCTGTCCAGCCAGCTTACGGCCTGGCCGAACCCGGCCAGGCGCCGCTGCTGGCGTTCGCGCAAATCGGCCGAGACTTCCAGTATCTGGTAGGCGGGCTCGATGCCCAGCCCGCGCAGGGCGGGAATGATGGAGGCGGCCAGGGCGCCCGAGCCGGCGCCGAATTCCAGCACATTGACCGAGCCGCTGGTTTCGAGGATTTGCGCCACCTGACTCGCCAGGGCCTGGCCGAATACGGGGCCGAGTTCCGGCGCGGTGGTGAAGTCGCCAGCGGGCAATCGAGGCGTTGGCCCGGCATGGTTTGCGGAGGCATTCAAAGGCGCGGCGGCTGCCGCGGAGGATTCATCGCCACCGCCTTTTCGCGCGGCCGCGATGTGGCGGGAATTGCCGCCGAACTTGGCGCTGCCTGCCGCATAGTAGCCCAGGCCGGGCGCGTAAAGCGCCAGATCCATCCATTGCTCGAAGGGCATGAACCCCCACGGGGCTTGCTCGATTTGCTGGACCAGATAGCGCTCGACGGCCCGCGCGTGGGCGGCCGATTCGGGATCCAGGGCCGGGAGTCCGGCAGGAACGGAGGTGGAAGAAGACATGGGCTGGGGTCTTGGTTGTGCCGGGGGTAGTGTATCAGCGCCGGCCTTCGTCCTGAGTGGCGGCGTCGTTGGCGGCATGGCTCTTGCCGCGTTTGTTCAGCAGGTAAAGGCTGTGGCACATGGCGATGAAGAATGCGGCCAGCAGCGCCGCCATGGCACCGACCAGATAGTTGCCGAACACGATCCACAGCGGCACGGACAGGATGGCGGCCAGAAATAGCGGCTTGTTCGCAAGTTGTCTCGCAAATTGTTTCATAGGTTCGGGAAGCGGGGCGCGGTTGCATGGCGGGGCGCGATGTCGATGAAAAAGGACACGGCTTTGTCCGTAGAGTATAGGCGCAAGCCGAATGCGGCGTCTTTTGCCAAAAAAAACGGCATCCGGATTGTGTCCGGATACCGCTTCGGGGAGGCATTATTGTGTAATGCCGAAGATTGGGGCCGCATTGCCGCGGCGGTTGTTGGCGGTGTCTGCGCGGGTTTGCGGCGCAGCGGCGTTCGCCGCGGGACGCTTTGGCGCTTTTGCTCTGTTACGCCGCGTTGAGTGCGCGGCCCTTGACCAGGGCGGCGGTGATTTCGGCCACGTGGCGGCCCTGGTAGCGCGCGCCGTCCAGTTCGTTGGCGGAGGGCTGGCGCGAACCGTCGCCATTGGCGATGGTGCTGGCGCCGTAGGGGCTGCCGCCGGTGATTTCGGTGTTGATGGTCTGGCCCTGGAAGGAATAGGGCAGGCCGACCACCGCCATGCCGTGGTGCAGCAGCACGGTGTGGAACGACAGAATCGTGCTTTCCTGGCCGCCATGCTGGGTGGCGGTCGAGGTGAAGACGCTGCCGACCTTGCCGACCAGCTTGCCGGTCGCCCACAGGCCGCCGGTTTGATCCAGGAAATTCTTCATTTGCGAAGCCATGTTGCCGAAGCGGGTCGGCGTGCCGAAGATGATGGCGTCGTAGTCGGCCAGTTCGGCGGGTGTCGCCACCGGGGCGGCCTGGTCGAGCTTGTAGTGGCCGGCCTTGGCGATGTCTTCGGGTACGAGCTCGGGCACGCGCTTGACCACGACTTCGGTGCCGGCCACCGAGCGGGCGCCTTCCGCCACGGCATTGGCCATGGTTTCGATGTGGCCGTAAGTGGAATAGTACAAAACGAGAACTTTGGACATGATGTTTCCTGTAAATGTAAGAGTGTGGGCGTGGACAGTGATGCAGCTAAGGTCGGTTGACGTGTATCAAGGAGATCGCGTCGGGAAGGGCGCGGGCCGTGGCGCCGCCCGATGTTTTGCAAGATCGGGCGGCGTCGTTGGCGGCCGGTTCGCCCATCAGGGCAGGTCGAACAGCAGGATTTCCGCGTCGTGGCCGTTGGCGAACGCCAGGGCGGCTTCTTCGCTGATCTTCACGCCGTCGCCGGCCGACAGCGATTGCCCGTTAAGGGTCAGTTCGCCGCGCGCCACGTGCACGTAGGCATGGCGTCCCGCCGGCAGCGTGTAGTCGATGCGTTCGTCGCCATCCAGCAGCGCCGCATAGACCGATGCGTCCTGCACGATGGTCAGTGAACCGTCGCGGCCGTCCTGCGACACGATCAGCTTCAGCTTGCCGCGTTTGCCGTCGGCGTCGAAGAACTTTTCCTGGTAGTTGGGCTTCACGCCGGTGAACTTCGGCACGATCCATATCTGAAGAAAGTGCACCAGCTCGTCGCGCGAATGATTGAATTCGCTATGTCGCACGCCCGTGCCGGCGCTCATTACCTGAACGTCGCCCGGCCGGATGACCGAGCCCGAGCCCATAGAGTCCTTGTGCTCCAGCGCGCCTTCCAGCACATAGCTGATGATCTCCATGTCGCGATGGCCGTGCGCGCCGAAGCCTTCGGCCGGCTGCACCGTGTCGTCGTTGATGACGCGCAAGGCGCTCCAGCCCATTTCCTTGGGGTCGAAGTATTCGGCGAATGAGAACGTGTGGTGGCTGTTCAACCAGCCATGCTGGGCATGGCCGCGATCGGCAGCTTTGCGTAGTGCGAGCATATGAATCTCCGGTTGAAGGTGGTTGAATCTCGATGTAGTTATTCTATTTCTTATAAATCAGATAAAAAAGCGCTATTATTCGATTTAAATAATCTGATTTTTAGATATTTTTTCCTGGTTCCTGGTTCCTGGTTCCTGGTTCCTGGCTTTCCGGCGTGTCGTCTTGTGGGGAATCCGTTCCCGCCGCCTGCGTTCCTGATCCTGAGTGTTCCTATCCGGTCGTTTTTTCTTTTGTTTTCTTATGCGAATCCCAAAAACCACGCTGGAGCAGTGGCGCGTACTACAAGCTATTGTGGAATATGGCGGCTACGCCCAGGCGGCCGAGGCGCTGCACCGCAGCCAGTCGTCCGTCAGCTACGCCGTGGCGCGACTGCAGGAGCAGGCCGGGGTCGAGCTGCTTGCCATCGAAGGCCGCAAGGCCCGGCTTACCGAAAACGGCAAGGTGCTGCTGAAGAATGCCATCGACATGCTGGACGATGCGCAGCGCCTGGAGCAATTGGCGCAAAGCCTGGGCCGCGGCCGCGAGGCCGAGGTGCGCCTGGTGGTGGACGTGGCGTTTCCCACTACGCTGCTGCTGGAAGCCCTGGCGCAATTCATGCAAGTGGCCGAGGGCACCCGCATCCAGCTTACCGAGGTGGTGCTGTCGGGCGCCGACGAGGCCCTGTTCAATCAAAGCGCCGACATCGTCATCGGCACCCACGTTCCCGCCGGCTATTTAAGCAATCTGCTGCTCGATGTGGAGTTCGTGGCCGTGGCGAGCCCCGCGCACCCGCTGCACAGGCTGAACCGCGAGCTGACTTCCGAAGACTTGCGCCGCCACATGCAGATCGTGATCCGCGATTCCGGCACGGCGCATCCTCGCGACGTCGGCTGGCTGGGATCCACCCAGCGCTGGACGGTCACCAGCATGGAAACCTCGCTGTCCATGGTGGACGCCGGGCTGGGCTTTGCCTGGCTGCCCAGGCATCTGCTGCAAAAGCGTCTGGAAGAGGGCAGCCTGTGGCCCTTGCCGCTGGAACAAGGACAATCACGCCGCGCCCCGTTATATTTGACCTACGCCTGCCCCGGCCAGGCCGGCCCCGCCACCCGTCAACTCGCGACTTTGCTCGAAGAAGTCGTGAGGGACAGTGCCAAACAATAATTTAGTCCAGCGCAGCCAATGCGGCTTCGGGAGCTTTGTCTAGAACCTTGAGCAGGGCCTTTGCTGCTCCCGTTGGTGAACGTTTACCTTGTTCCCAGTTTCGGATGGTGTCCAATGAAACATTGATGCGTTCGGCAAATTCAGCCTGGCTGAATCCAAGGCGTTTTCGCACTCGCCGTGTGAACTTTGCGGCATCTTGCATGGCTTGCATTTCATCTTTAGCCTTATGCAAAGCGATATCTTTTTCGGTCGTGGCATCTACGCGAACGGTGTCGACGCGCCCCAACGCCACTGGAGATGCGGGGTCAATAGTCACGCGTACTATATTCATAGTGCTGTACCTCTCGTTCAATGGGCTACTTTCAGCTATCGCGCAGGCGGCCGGTAACGTATTTGTGCAGAACACTGGCAATCAGCGTCTGGTACGGAATGCCCTCTTCGAGTGCTCTGGCCTGGATATCGTGCAAGTCGCTTGTCGAAAGGCGAATATTGACCCGTTTGTCCTTGGTGGCGGTTGCCCGCGCGGCAGCGCGGATGCGGGCCAGTTCGCTTTTGGTGGCAATGGACGTGAGCTCACCGGCGTCGTAGGCGGCCAGGATGTCGTCTTCGTAACGATCGGTCTTAGGCATTCAGTTCACCCTTCAAATAGTCTCGAGTGGCTTTCCGGCTGGGGATTATGGTCTTGAGGAACAAATAGGTCTCTTCTTCTACGTACGGCACCAGGCAAGCATAGTTGTCGTGGTTGACGACCAGAATATGCTGATTGGGGTAATTCGCGGCATTCGGGTGCGTCAGAATATCGAGCAGCAGCCCTGATTCAATAGCTATGACAATGGCCTCGAATGAAATGCCGCGTTCTGCCTTAAGCTTATCTCCCTTCTCGGAACTCCAGCGGAATGGTTTCATGTTGAAAGTATAAGACATTGTGTGCCTATTGTCATCAATGGGCATGCCATCGGAGCATGCTGAAGAAAGTGATGTGGGTAGTGGATTATGTATGTATTCTGTGAGGTGGGTGTCGGAATAGCGGGTTTTTGCGGTGGCTGAAAATATCCAGCGTGGGTTGCAGAGCATTAGGCAAGAGGCTTTCGATATCATTGGGCAAACACGAGAAAGCCATGGCCAGAACAAAATCCAACTTCGAAATCACCACGGGGATCCGTAACGCTAGCCGCAGCTCGAACTCGCTTGTCTGGATCTTCGACGCGTTCGAGCACGATCCCAGCTATATCCGTACGCGGATGTTCGGTTGCGATGCCGCTTACCTCGATGGCTTGCTGTGCCTGGTTGCCGCCGATCGCGGCGAGCTCTGGAGCGGTTTGCTGGTGTGCACGTCGCGCGAGCGCCATGCCGCGCTGGTCGATGAAATACCCGCCCTGCGGCCGCACCCGGTTCTGGGAAAGTGGCTGTACGTGCCGCAAGACGATCCGGATTTCGAAACGATTGCCGAAACCCTGACGGCGCTCGTGCTGGCGCGCGATCCGCGCATAGGCGTCGAACCCAAGCCGCGCAAAAGCCGCGGCAAATCGGCGCGGGGCAAATCCTCGCGATAGCTACGGCTATCTCTGTGGTTTGCGCCTTGCCTGACAAGCCCATGCATCCAAATATAAGTAAGCAAACTAACCAAACAGGACACTAGCGATGCATGAGAATATTGATCAAGCGGCCGAAGGGGTCGCGAACGTAAAACCGGCGTACTCCCCACGGTTCGTCTACAGGGCCGTATTCAATGGGAATTCCAGCCACCTTCATGCGTTCCAGCGCTTCATCCAGGTCATCGACCTCCACCGAAAGATCGGGCACCGGCGTCCCCGAGCCCCCTTCCGATGCAAAACTGATCTGGACGGCTGCCTGCGCGTTTGAGCCGAAGGTCTGGATCCATTGGTGATCCATCAGCAGCTCCAGCCCAAGCACGTCCTGGTAAAAGGCCTTGGCCAACCCGATGTCCCGGGTTTCGATATTGGGAACCAATCGTTTAATTTTCATTTGAGAACCGTTCGAGCATTGCGGTACTAACCACGCTGCGCCGCTTCGATCGTGGCGATATCGATCTTTTTCATTTCCATCATGGCCTCGAAGGCGCGTCGGGCCGCCGCTGGGTCGGGATCGGTGACCGCAGCCATCAAGGCACGTGGGGTGATCTGCCACGACACCCCCCATTTGTCCTTGCACCAGCCGCATGCGCTTTCCTGTCCGTCATTGTCGACAATCGCGCTCCATAATCGATCTGTTTCGGCTTGGTCGTTGGTTGCAACCTGAAACGAGAATGATTCGTTATGCTTGAATGCCGATCCCCCATTCAGGCCGAGGCACGGGATGCCCATGACAGTGAACTCTACCATCAAGATATCGCCTCGCTGGCCTGCGGGATAATCGCCGGGTGCGCGATGAACCGTTCCGACCATACTGTCCGGGAATGTAGCGGCATAGAATTTTGCGGCGTCCAGGGCGGCGCCTTCGTACCAGAGACAAATCGTGTTCTTGGCGGTCATCTTGATGCTCCTTGGCTGGCGTTGTTTGATTTCCGGCCAGCATGGCGGGGTAAGCTACTGTATGGAAAGCTAGCCATCTGCTGCAATGGTATGCATCTTTTCACTTGGGGAAACTATTGTCATGATGACGAAAGAGACTGTTGTGATGCTCGCCCAGTATAGCGGCTGGGTCAGCCAGATGTTCTTCGAACATGGCACGAATCCTCCGGAGGCGGATCTAAGCGTCTTCCTCTGCGAGTCTCTTCCCTATACCTCATTCGCGGAGGCCATATGCCCGTGTATATAGCATTGCTGCGCGCCGTGAACGTTGGCGGAACGGGCAAGCTGCCTATGTCCGAGTTAAGGGCGATGTGTGTTGCCGAGGGATTCCGGAAGGTGCAAACCTATATTGCCAGCGGCAATGTCGTTTTCTCGGCCAGTCTGTCCGAGTTGCGGGTCAAGGCGGCGCTGGAGAAACAATTAAACGCCTATGCGGGCCAGCCGATGGACGTCATCGTGCGCACCGCGCAAGAGATGACTGAGGTTCTTGCTGGCAATCCTTTTCCCGATGCTCCCGCGAATCAAACGGTCGCCATCTTTCTGGACAAACCGCCACCCGCCGACACCCTCGACCAGATCAAGGGCAAAGCCGATGAGCTTGTGCAATTGGGCAGGCGGGAAATCTATGTGACGTATGGCGGGGGAATGGGGCGCTCGAAGCTCAAGATCCCCGCGGGAAAGAATGGCACGGCAAGGAATATCAATACCATTGCCAGGCTTGCTGAAATCGCGGCATCCTTATGACGCAATAAAAATGCCCCATAAGCTGACGTTCAACTTATGGGGCATTGCTTTGATTTCAACATCGTCGTCGCGGTGGGTCGCATTGGGAAACCACCCGCCGTCGCCATGACGCGACGTGCTGGAATCGCCTCCGTAACGCTTAGCCGCGCGGGGCGGGCTTGCCGCCGAAGCTGGGGCGGGCGGGGCGGTCGCCGAACTTGGCGGGAGCCTTGCGGGTGAAGTCGCCGCGCGGCGCGGGACGATCACCGAACGAGGTGCGCGCGCTGCGCGCCGGCTTGTCGCCGAAGGCGGGACGGTCGGCTCGGGCCGGGCGGTCGCCAAAAGGCTTGTCGCCGCGGGGGGCGCGATCGCCAAAGCCGGCCCGGTCGCTGAAGCTGCTGCGTTCGCCGCGGCCTTTGTAGCCGCCGCGCTCTTCGTTGCGGCCGGCAAAGCCGCCACGGTCGTCGCGGCCGCCGAACTCGCCGCGCTCACGGCGCCCCGCAAAACCGCCGCGTCCTTCGTCACGTCCGGCGAAACCACGCCCTTCGCTGCGTCCCGCGAAACCTTCGCGGCCTTCGCTGAAGCTGGCGAAGCCGCCGCGCGCCGGGCGGTCTTCGTGGAAGCGTTCGCCGCTGGCGGGGCGGCCTTCGTAGGCCGGCTTGTCGCCAAAGCGGGGCTTGCCCGAGAACGCCGGCTTGTCGCCGAAGCCGCCGTTGGGCTTGCGTCCATAGCCGGACTTGCCGCCGCCATAGCCTTTGCTGCCCGCACTGCCGCCGAAGTTCTTGCCGCCCTTGCGGTCGGTGTAGGTGGGGCGCACGGTCTTTTTGGGTTCCAGGCCTTCGATGACATTGGTCGGGATGGGCTGGCCGATGAAGTGCTCAATGCGGCGGATCTTGTGGCGTTCCGAATGCACAGCCAAGGTGAAGGCCAGGCCGCTGTTGCCGGCGCGGCCGGTGCGGCCGATGCGGTGGGTATAGTCTTCGGGCTGCATGGGCAGGTCGTAATTGATGGCGTGGCTGATGCCTTGCACATCGATGCCGCGCGCGGCCACGTCGGTTGCGACCAGGATGCGCAGCTTGCGTTTCTGCAAAAGGCCCAGGGTGCGTGTGCGCTGGCGCTGATTCATGTCGCCATGCAGGGCGGCGGCCGAGAAGCCCTGGTCGGCAAGGCGGTCGGCCAGGTCGTCGGCGCCGCGCTTGGTGGCGGTGAAGACAATGGCCTGATCCAGCGTGGTGTCGCGCAGCAGGTGATCCAGCAAGCGCTGCTTGTGGCCGTTGTCGTCGGCGTACAGCAGGCTTTGCGTGATATTGGTGTGTTTCTGCTTGTGGCCGGAAACCTCGATTTGCTCGGGGTCGCGCATCATCTTGCCGGCCAGGCGGGCGATGGAGCCGTCCAGCGTGGCCGAGAACAGCAGGGTTTGCCTGTCTTCAGGCGTGCGCGAGACAATGGTTTCAATGTCTTCGATGAAGCCCATGTCCAGCATGCGGTCGGCTTCGTCCAGCACCAGGGTGTGAACGGTCGAAAGGTTGACGCGGCGCGCCTGCAGGTGGTCGATGAGGCGGCCGGGGGTGGCCACCAGCACGTCCACGCGGCGCGACAGCGCCTTGAGCTGCGCGCCGTAGGGCATGCCGCCCACCACGGTGGCGGTGCGCAGGTCGGCCAGCTTGCGGCCGTAGGTCGCGGTGGCGTCGGTGACCTGCAGGGCCAGTTCGCGGGTCGGGGTCAGCACCAGCACTTGCACGCCGACGCCCTTGTTGGCGGGTTGCTGAGCGATACGGTGCAGCGCCGGCAGCATGAAGGCGGCGGTCTTGCCGCTGCCCGTCTGCGAGGACACCATCAGGTCGTGACCAGCCAGGGCC